>PHBI01000244.1 GCA_002841945.1 Deltaproteobacteria bacterium HGW-Deltaproteobacteria-14 | reverse complement strand
GGCGGGTCGATCCGCCGGCGGCGGCCCCCTCCCCGGCCACGGCGCCGGCCGCGCCCGACGCCGCCGACGCCGGGCCCGCGCACGCGGTCGCCCCGGCGCACGCGGAGGTCGCGCCGATCGCGCCCGCCGAGGTTCAGCCGGTCCCCGACACCCACACCCGGCCCCCGCCGGCTCCGGATCCCGCGCCGGTGGGGATGGACTGCGGGGTCGCGCTCGGCGGCCTCGACTCCTCCGGTTCGCTGCCGCGCTCCTCGATCCAGCGCGCCCTCGCCCGGGTCGAAGACGACGTCGCCGACTGCTACCGCGCCGGCGCCGAGGCCGTAGGGCACGGGCTCGCCGGGGTCGTCCCGGTCGCGCTCACCATCGACGTCGACGGGCGCGCCCGCAACGTCACGGCCGGCCCCTTCGGCCTCCCCGGCGTCTCGGCCTGCGTCGAGCGCGCCTACGCCCGCGTCCGCACCCTCGATCGCCCGGACACGGGCACCGTGCGCGCGAGCTTCTCCGTCCACTTCAAGCCGAGGTCGCCGTGACGCGCGTGATGCCAGGACGCCTCGCTCAGAGCTCGCTTCGCCGCGTCCTGATTGGGGTCCTGGCGAGACTGATCCGGCCGCTCCGCGCCCTCCACCGGCCGCTGCGCGGCCCGGGACATGGCCCCAGGGCCTCGCTAGCTCGGCCCTGGATCGATGTCCTGGCGCTCGCGACCGTCGCGGCGCTCGCGCCCTCGGGGTGCATCGACCCGCTCGTCAGCGACGACGTCCCCCTCGGGGACCTCGTGCTGCCGGCGGGCGCCGTGGTGCCGAACGCGTCCGGCGCGCTGGCCCAGCAGATCGCCGTGAACGACGGCGTGGACTCGTTCATCCCCCTGCGCTCGGCCTTCTCCGGGGGCGCCCAGATCCACTACTGGGACTTCGGCCCGACGACCCGCGTCGCGGCCCCGATCTGGGCCATCGTCAGGGAGGACCCGGACGGCCCCTTCGCCGCCGGGGGCAAGACCTACGCGCCGGTGGGGCAGGGCAACATCGTCGACGCGGTGCCCGGTGACCCGGGCTACGGCCCGTTCTGGTTGTTCAGCGTGGTCCCGGTGACCGAGCGCTGGGACGGCGAGGTCTTCACCTCGGCCGCGGCGGTCGAGGTGGGGGTCGCGAGCGGGCTGCTCGAGCCGCCGATCCCGGTGGGGCGCGCCTTCAACTGCCCGATCGTCGCGCCCGAGGTCCGCCTCGACCGCGGCCCCGGCGTCGAGCCTCAGGCCCCCGATCCGGGCTATTACCGGGGCGTCATCGTCACCTACTTCGCCTTCGACGCCGCCCCGGTCGACAACCTCGGCGAGGTCGCCACCGCCCCGGTCTATCAGCTGCGGCGCGAGGGCGGCGAGCCGCTCGACGAGCTGTACCGCGGCGTCGACATGACCGGCGACGGCGACCGCCTCGACAGCAACGACCTCTTCGCGGCAAGCCTCGGCGACGAGGGCTACACCGGGCTCGTCACCGTCGTGGACGTCGTGGTCCGGTCGGACTACCGCTCGATCGACACCAGCGGTGACGACGCCGACGCCGACCTGACCGACGCGGCGCAGCTCTTCACCACCACCGGCGAGCCAGATCCCAGCTGGGTCGTCGCGGTCTATCCCCAGGACGAGGTGCGAAATCGCCCCGTCCGGCGCCCCCCGGAGGCCTCCCCGTGAGCCGGCTCCGCGCGTGCCTCGTCGCCTCCGCCCTCGCCGCCGCCGCGCCTGGCTGCGACCTCGCCCCCGACGTCGGGCCGCCGACCGAGTATCGCTGCGTCGACGACGACACCAACGCCGCTGTCAGCGTCAGCTGGAGCCGCGACGTCGCGCCGATCATCCTGCGCAACCAGGTCGGCTGCGCCCGCTGCCACGACCCGGCGCGCTCGAACCCGGTCGGCGTGCAGATCGGGGGCCTCGACCTCACCTCGCGCGGCGCGGCCCTGGCCGGCGGCGCGCGCAGCGGCGCGAGCATCGTCGTGCCCGGCGCGCCGTGCAGCTCGGCGCTGTATCAGAAGCTCCTCGCGGGCCCGCCGTTCGGGGCCCGGATGCCGCTCGACGGTCCGCCCTACCTGTCGGCGACCGAGCTGAACCTCTTCCACGACTGGATCGCCGAAGGCGCCCAGGACAACTGAGCAAGGAACGTCACGCGATGATCCGCCACGCCCATCGTCTCGCCAGAGGGCTGATCTTGTTCGGCCTCGCCGCGGTCGCCTGGGTGGGGGCCAACGAGGCCCACACGGCGGAGGTGAACTTCGCCGGCTCGATCCAGCTCGACGACCTGCTCGTGCCCACCGACGATCGCCCCCGCGACTTCGTCTTCGACGGCTTCACGACCGAGCTCTCGATGAAGCTCTCGGTCGACGTCAACGAGCACATCTCGGCCCAGGTGAAGACCTGCTACGGCTGCCACGGCTTTGAGCTCGGCGCCGCCTACGTCGACTTCCGGCCGTTCGACGCGCTGCGGATCCGCGCCGGGCGCTTCACCCCGACCTTCGGGGACTTCCCGCTGCGCCACGACCCGGCCAACCACCTCACCAGCGACAAGCCGCTGCCCTACGACATGGGCCGGATGCTGCGCCTACGCGAGTTCAACATGAGCATCCTGCCGGCGCCCTACGTCGACAACGGCGTCGAGGTGAGCCTGGCGCAGTCCCTCGGGGACTCGGTCGACCTCGACGTCCACGCCTACCTCGTCGGCGGGCTGCGCGCCGGGGCGGGGGCGACCGACGTGGACTTCATCCAGTCGCGCTCGCGCGAACTCTACTACGTCGACAACAACAGCCAGCCGACCATCGGCGGGCGTATCGCGGCCAGCTTCTATCTGGGTCCGGATGCGGCGCTGACCGTCGGCGCGTCGGGCATGTACGGGACCTACGACCCGGACAACCGCCTCGACCTGCTCGTCCTCGGCGCCGATCTCGTGCTGCGCATCGAGCGCTGGGCGCTGCGGATCGAGTACCTGCTGCGGCGGACCCGGATGGACCTCGGCGACGACCCCTCCGACGGCTTCCTCTACGGGGTCGGCGCCGACGGCCGCTACGACCCCTACTCGCTCAAGGACGGCTTCTACGCCGAGACGACCTTCCCGATAGGCGAGTACGTCGAGCTCGTCGGGCGGGTCGACGGGATGCGGCGCCAGGGCAATGTGCCAAAGACGAGCCCGCTGCGCTCGAAGAGCGCGATCCTCCGCTACACCCTGGGCGGCAACCTGCGCCTCACCGAAGGCTGGCGGGTGAAGCTCTCTACCGAGCTCTACGACTTCAGCGACTTCAAGGACGAGCTGGCGATCCACCTCGGAGTAGTCGGCGCCTTCTAGCACCGACCGAGCCTGACGGCGTCACGACTCGGGCGCGTCCGGCGGCTCGGTGGGGGGCCTCGAGCTGCGACGCTGCCAGCGCCGCGCGATGTAGATGAGCGTCGCGCAGACCAGGACCGTGCCGACCGCCACCAGGAGTCCGCCCGAGAAGCCGGTGAGCTTGAGGATCACCCCGGCCAGGGTCCCCACCACCATCACCGCGGCGATGACGTCGATGGCGGTCCAGCGACGGGTTCTCGGGGGCGGGGGCGAGCCGTGGGTCGGTGCGGTCATGGTGGCGGCACGCTGACGGTCGCGCCCGGCCGTGTCAAGCGGCGTGGCCCGCGGCGGGTCGCGTCGCTCCGTCCCGGCCGACGAGGACGATGTCGGCTACTGACCGCCGTCGTCGACCAGGGCGAGGGCGCCCGTGCGCTCCGGCTCCGCGAGCGCCAGGCCGCCGGCCTCGATCTCGGGGTGGCGAGCGCGGATGCGGGCGATGGCGAGCTCGACCGCCCCATAGGGCGAAGGGCAGAGCGGCCCGAGCGCGCCGATCGACGCGGGGCCGCCGACCACCGCGGCCGCCGTAGCGAGGGCGACGACCTCGTGCTCGGGGGGAGCGTCGTCGGCCGCGAGGGCGTCCGCAAAGGGCAGCAGGTGTCGCTCGAGGTGGGCGCGCTCTGCGGCGTCGGCGTATGGCGCGAGGGCCACGACCGCGAGCACGATGTCCAAGAACACCTCGGTGTTGGCGAGGCAGAACCGGAGCAGGGCGCGCTCGTTTGGCGTGGCGGTGGGGGCGAGCGCCGCGAGGAGCGAGATCGAGCCCGCCGTGGCCGCCGCGCTGACGGCGTGCGGCCGGAAGCCGCCGCGGACGAGGGCGTCGAGATCTGCGAGCTTGACGGCGCGGCGCTCGTCGGGGTCTCGGAGGCGTCTGCACAGGGCCGTGACCGGCGCGTTGGCGGCGTCGGGGTCGAGCGCCTTCACGAAGGCGACGGCGGCCTCGGCCGCCACGACCAGGCGCCCGCTGCCGCGCTCGCTCAGCGCGACGCAGAGCTCACCGGTCGAGGGGGACGACGAGACATCTCCGAGCGCGCAGAGCTCCGCCAGCCTGGCCCGCGCGTCCCGGTCGAGGAGCGCGCGCCAGGCGAGCTCGTGCGGTGTCGCGAGCGTTAGCTTGCCGTCCAGCGCGGGGTCGCCGATGACGAGCGGTGTCGCGTCGTCGGGGAGGTTCGTGAGCGCCGCGACGCGCGGGACCCAGCGCGGCACCTCGACGCGCAGCCAGGAGCCCGCGTCATTGGCCGCCGCCTTGACCTTCACCCCGTCGAGGCGACCTCGAACCCGCGCGTCCTTCCAATATCGTTTGAGGCTGTCTTCGCTGTCGAACTCCGAGAGCGGCAGCGGCTCCGGATCGTCGAGCCGGTGTCGGAGCTTCGCGATCTTGCCCGTCTTCCACATGTCGGTCATGGCCGCAACGACCAGCGTTCCCAGGCCCAGCGACACCGCTCCGATCGCGACGGCCGGGTCGAGTCCGCCGCCGAACTTGGCGAAGAGGCCCACGGTGCAGACGCCGAGAAGCCCGAGCAGGCCGGCGTGGGAGGCCGTAAATCGCCAACGCTGCCGCGGCTGCTCGTGCGGGCGCTCTGCCTTGACTCGCAAGCGGCGTCTCCAGGGGCGCGATCGGGACATGAGCGCGACTCTCGGGGAGCCGGCTCGCCGGGTCAAGTCGGGCGCCGCGGCCATCGCGCAGGCCCTGAAGGCCGGCTCGAACCGCCCCACGCCATCGCCAGCGGGGGGGCGAAGGGGCGCGGCGAGGGCCCGGCTACCAGCCGCGCGGCGGCGGCGGGTCGACCCAGCGGTCGTCGTCCTCGATCCAGCGCGGTCGCGACAGGACGCCGCGCGCCATGAGCCCTCGGCGGTCGTCGTAGCGCAGGGTCGTGGTCTGGGACGGGCGGCGGGGGTTGGCGCGGACGAAGTCGCGCTCTTGGACCGGCTGCCAGCGGGACTCGCCGAACTGGGTGCCGAGGTTCTGCCCGCCGTCGTAGCGGCGGCGGCGCGCTTCGTCCCGGTTGGCCGAGCTGGGTGCGCTCTTCTCGGCGCCGGCTTCGCCGCGCGGCCCGTACCCGGGCGAGTCCTCGTCCAAGCGCCCGTAGGGTCGGTGGGGCGGCAGGATCACGGCGGCGGCGCGCTCGGGGAACACCTCGACGCGGACGGTCCCCGCGAGGCGGGCGTCGCCGACCCGGCCGGCGTAGGAGTCGCCGACCGAGGTGAAGCGGAAGGCGGCGACCTCGGAGAGGCTCGTGCGCCAGCCCTCGACCTGCACGCTGTCATAGGGGGCGATGAGGTAGCCGCGGCTCCGCGAGGAGGACCGCTGGCCGTCGACGATGTTGCGGCCATCGACCGTCACGACCGCCTCGACCCAGCGGCCGGAGCGGTTCGTCAGCGCGATCACGTAGCGCTGCCCGTGCTCGCCGACGACGTAGCGCTGGCCGCCGTGAAACACCTCGTCGCAGCTCGCGCCGTCGCACAGGAGCCGGAGGTCCACGTCCCCGCGGGGCGGCGGCACCGGGCGGTGCGCGCTAGCGGCGCCGGCCCCCCCGAGCAGCAACAGCGACGAGGTGAGCGTCAAGAGAGCAGCGCGCGCGATCATGAGGGGGCTCCGGGCTCGGGTCCAACCCGCTTCTACGGCCGAGCACGGGGATCGATCTGCCGCGCCGAGAAAAGTCCAAGGCGGACCGTCACGGACGGGACCCGAGCCTGGCCCCCCGAGGTGCGTCGTTCAGGGACCGTCGCGCCCGAAGACGAGGGTGAAGCCGCGCCGCACGGTCGCGTCGGGCTGGGAGCCGTCGGGGTAGTGGACGAGCGCGGACGGCGGGATGTGGTCGGGCAGGGGGAGCTCGGAGGTCAGCCGCAGCCTCGCCTCGGCGAACAGCGCGACGAGGGCGTCGCGGTCGAGCTGGCCCGGCCACAGCCAGTCCTGGTGGTAGAGCAGCTCGCCGTCGTCGCGCAGCAGCGCGGCGATCGAGGCGAGGTAGGCGACCTCGGTGGGGCGCGGGTACTCGCCGCGGAACTGGACCGAGTTGACCATCAAGACCAGCGACAGCTCGCCCTTCGCTACGCCAGCGAGCGCCGGGTCTCGGCGATGCAGGGCGAGGCGCGTCTCGATGTTGGTGATGTGCTGACGCGCCGCGTGCCCGGCGATGACGTCGACCGCCGAGCGCGAGATGTCGGTGGCGTAGACGTGGCCGCTCGGGCCGACGCGCTGGGAGATCTGGAACGTCAGCCCGCCGTGGCCGGCGCCGAGGTCCGCCGCGCGGTCCCCCGGCGCGACGTGGAGCCAGGCCGTCAGCGCGCGCTTGATGAGGACCGGATCCTCGGCGTAGCGGGCGGTGTAGAGGTAGGAGTCGGTCGGCAGCGCGTCGTCGGCCCAGCAGTAGCCGAAGTAGCAGGTCGCGCCGGGGTCGCACTCGTGGGCGGTGTCGGTGCCCCAGTGTTCGTCGCAGGGGCAGCCAGGGCGGCCGCGATCGCAGGAGGCGGTCGGGGCGGCGTCGGTCCGCGCGTCGTCTCGCGGCCCGCAGCCGAACAACACGAGGGTCAGCGCGGCGAGGAGCGCGTCTGCCTTCGCTTCCGGGAACACGCACCTGACGACGCCTCCTTGGCCATCCGATCAACTTATTCCGGCACGGGCCCTAACAGCGCCGGCCGGGGGGGCCCAATCAGACCCCCTGGGGACGCCGTTCCAGGACGCGAAAGGCGGGCCCCACGCCTGTCGCGGGGCCCGCCTTTGGAGCGTTCTGGACCGAGGTCGCGATTACGGCAGGGTGATGCCCTTGCAGGCGGCGATGGCGTCGTCGCGAACGGCGGCGCGGTTCGCCTCGGGGACGTCGATCTGGACGTAGCCGCGGCAGAGCAGGCCCTTGTCGAGGCGCACGGCGAAGGCGAGCTCGTTGTCCTCGCCGTCGTTGCTCGAGCCGAGGACGACCCAGCCGCCCTCGAAGGCCTCGCTCTTCTCGACCGTCCAGACCGAGCCCATGTCGAGGTAGTCCTTGGTCTTGAGCTTCTCGGCGAAGGCGGCGGCGTCGGTCGGCCACTCGGAGTCCCAGCCGTAGACGTAGACGCGGATGGTCATGTCGTTGCCGCCGTCCTCGTTGGGCGTCCACTTCTCCGCCGTCCACGAGTCGAGGGCCTCGTTGTACTCGGTGTCGAAGCCGGTGCCGCCGAACTTCATGGCGTTGAGCTTGACCTTCTCGCCACCGAGGGCGACGCCGCCGGTGTCGAGGCCGACCTTGGCGGTCGTGTTGGCGGGATCGGCCGGGGCGGCGGCGGGATCGGCCGGGGCGGCGGCGGGATCGGCCGGGGCGGCGGCCGGCTCGACCGGGGCCGGCGGGGTCTCGGCCTTCTTGCCGCAGGCGGCAGCGGGGAGCGCAAAAGCGAGCACGAGGGCGATGCGGGCGATGAGCTTCATGAGTGCGAGCCTCCAGCGGTATTTGCGCGGGGGGACCTACCCCCCCCGCATCGCCGGTCAGCTACCCCCCTTCGCGCGCGTTGTCGAGAACGAACCGCATGCAGCGGAGGTGACTCCGAGTCCCGAGTCCGCTCCAGACGCCTCGCGATGGGCGTGTCCGATTCACGTCTGATGAGCAACCCCGAGGCGTCGAAGGCGCCACCGGGTGTCGTCGGGCGTGATGGCGTTCACAACGGGGGGCCGGCGCCGTTGGGCCTTCCCAGCGCACCGAGAGGGGAACAACCTCATGTCCATGTCCATCCCTGCGTGAACCGTGCAGATCGCTGCGGAAGTGCTCATCGCTCTCTCGCGGTGCTCTCCCCTCCCGTCCTCGTTCGCCCCGTCGGGCAGGATGCGCTCCTGACCATGAGAACCGGAATCGTCCTGGCGATCGCAGCGGCTGGGCTAGCCCTGGCGGGGGCGGCGCTGTCGTGGCCACCAGACCCCGGCGTGGCGACCCAGGGTCTCTCGCGCGGGGGTGTGCGGGGGCACGCGCCGGTCGACGCGTCGATGGCGGGCGCGGCCACGCTCGACTGCGCCGCCCCGAGCCGCCCCATCGCCCGGGTCGACGACGTCGTCATCACGGCGGCGGAGCTGTGCGCGGAGCTGAGGCTCCTGACGGGCGGGGTCGACGACGAGACCGTGCGCGGGCTCCAAGGGCCGCCGCTGCTCGAGCGCCTCATCGACGATCGCCTCGTGGCGGGGGCGTTGGCGGCGCGTGGGCTGGCGGTCGCGCCGACGGCGCTCGAGGCCGCGATCGACGGTCGCGGGCCAGGCGCGTCGTCGCTGGGCGCCCTCGCCGCGTCGGGGATGGACCAGGGATCGGTGAGCCGCGCGACCACGCGCCACCTCGCGCGCGAGACGCTGACCCGCAACACGGTAGGCGTCGGCTGCGCGGCGGACCTCCTCGCGGTGTTGCGTCGCGAGGCTCGGATCGAGCGCCTCGTGGCCTTCTGAGGCTGGCGTGGGGCGGCTCCTCCCAGCGTCGCCCCGCCTCGCCCACCAAACACGCCGGGGTGGGGCCGAGTGTCCCGCTACGGCGGCGTGTCTCGCGCGGCGTCCGCGTCGGCCGTCGGTACTGAGACGAAGCCGAGCAGGGTGGTCGGGCCAGGGTACTCGTCGGTCACCACCAAGAAGCCGCCCGGGAAGCGGACGATCCCCTCCCAGTTGCGCGCCCCGCCGTCCTCCCAGGGCGCCGGCAGGGCGAGCTGGACGGGGGCGCGGTCGACGAGCGTGAGCCCGTCGGCGGTGACGGCGAGCTCGACGAGGCGCTCGACCTGGGCGAAGCGGGCGTGGGTCGGGCCGACCCCGAAGCGGCGCGCGAGCGGCTCGCTGGCCGGGTCGACCCGGCTCTTGTCGGTCTTCGGGTAGCGGTAGTTCAGCACCCAGAGGTGGCCGGCGGCGTCGAGCTCGGTGGCGTCGGTCACGCGGTAGGCGAGGTGCGGGAAGGCGAGCGGCGGCGCTGGGGTGAGGTCGTCTGCGAAGCAGCGGGCGGTCGGGTGGGTGGCGACCGCGCGGCTGTTCAGCTCGTAGACGGCGCAGACCCCGCCGCGCCAGCGGAACAGCGCCTCGAAGGAGGTGTTGGCGTGGTCGGTCTGACGGGGGAACGCGCGCGCGCCGTCGAGATCGAGGGCGAGCTCGTCGCCGCTCATGACGCCGCGGACCAGCCACGCCGGGTTGTCTCCGGCGTCGTTTTGATTGGTCTCGACGAGGAGCCAGGCGGTGTCGCCGTCGAAGGCGATCGCCTCGAAGCCGTCGATCTCTCCCGGTCGCCACGCGGCGAGGTCCGGGGTGACGGCGAGCGCGCGCGGCACGAGCGCGGCGCCGTCGCTCGCCGCGAGATGATCGACCAGCGCAGCGCGGTCGAGGAGCCAGACGCGCTGCGGTCCGGGGGCGAGCCGACGGCCGTCGGGGCCCTTGCCCAGCCCGAGGGTCTCCGGGAGCATGACGAGCTCGTCGCCGTGCCACGCGAGCCCGGAGAACTCCTCGGCGCGATCGGCGGCGCCCCCGGCGAGGGGGATCAGCCGGACGGCGACCTCGGCGGCGGGCGGCGCGGCGGCCGGGAGCCCCGTGCGGTGGGCGCAGCCGGCGCTGAGCGCGAGCAACACGACGGCCACGGAGAGCGGCGACGGGGCGCGTCGTCGCGTGGTCGCCGCCCCTCGAGGCGCGGTGCGAGACGGGAGGCCGCCGGGGGTCACTCGGCCGGAGCCTCGACGGTGAAGGGGAGCGACACCAGCAGCGTCCCGTTGGCGTCCTTGATGTCGGCATACCACTGGCCCGCGTCCTTCTTACCGATCCTCTTGCGGGCCCAGGTGCGCCAGTGCGGGCTCTTGCCCACGCTCATCTGGAACTCGAAGGCGACCTTGTCCTCCTTGCGCCAGGTGATCGTCACCTCGGTGTCGATCTCGCTCTTCGCCTCGATCCACGCCTGAATGAGCGTACCGACGCCGGAGAACGTGGTCGCCCGCGCCACCGGCATGCGGTCCTCGATCTCCACGCTCAGCGCGCTGTCGGTGATCTCGATGAGCGGCTCGACCCCGACCTCGCCCCCGTCGGCCGGGTCGATCCCGGCCGTCGTCGTGTCGGCCTCGTCCACCGTGGCGGTGTCGGGCTCGTCGGCCTTGCGGTGTCGGGCTCGTCGGCCTTGGCGGTGTCGGGCTCGTCGGCCTTGGCGGTGTCGGGCTCGTCGGCCTTGGCGGTGTCCGGCTCGTCGGTCTTGGCGGTGTCCGGCTCCTCGACCGTGTCGGCCTCGATCGCTCGCGCGGTGTCCGGCGCCGCCGGCGCCGTCGTCTCCGGTGGCACCTCGTCGGTCTTCTTGCTGCACGCGCCAAAACCCAAGGCGCCTACGAGCGCCATCACCAAAGTCATCCGAAGAGCCATCTGCCACCCCTGAGTGTGAACGCGCCGGAGCATGCCCCAGCGCCCCGGCTTTGCAAGGACGTCTTGGCGGCGCTCGTCCGCCCGCGTCCGCGCCGGGCCGGAGGCCGCACGGCCGGTGTGAGCGGCGCTCACGTTTGCGCTCGGGGCGTCTCCCCTCGGGGTCTGGGATTGCGGCCCTAGCGCCGGGCGTAGATACTCCCGACAATCCCGCCGGAGAGACCCCGATGCGACCCTTCACTCGACTGGCAAATGCCGCGCTGGCGCTGCTCCTGACGTACGGCATGGCGACGACCGCGGGCGCCGCCGAGCCCGCTGACGCCGGCGACAGCGACGGCACCGTCGCGCCGGATCGCTGCCGGCCGACGGACATCATCTTCCTCATCGACAACAGCGCGAGCTTCACGGGCGCGGCGGCCCAGGTCAAAGCCTACGCTGCCGGCGCGCGCAGGTTCCTCGAGTCGCTGGGGCCGCAGCATCGGATCTCGATGATCAAGTTCGGCGAAGACGCGAACGTCATGGTCGAGCCGATCCCGAACACCGAGGAGAACCGCGAGACCCTGGTCAACGCCATCGAGGGCCTGCGGATGAACGAGCCGTGGACCAACGTGTACGCCGGCGTCGACCTGGCGTTCCGGAAGATCCGCGTCGACAAGGACCGGCGGGGCGTCGTGCTGATGATCTCCGACGGCGCCATCAGCATGCACGAGCCCGGATCCAACCGAGAGAGCGAGGCTGTCAAGGCGCAGCAGAAGGAGTGGATCGCCGGGCGTCTGCCGGACGCCAAGGGCGCCAACGCGTCGTTCTACACCGTCGCCTACCAGAACAAGTTCACCGACAACGATCTGCTCAAGCAGATCGCCGACGGCACGGGCGGCTTCTACGCGATGGGTGACAACGACACCCTCGAGGACACGATGAAGTCGGTCGCCGTCGAGATGTGCAAGCGCGACCCCATCCCGGAGAAGAAGGCCGCCCCGATCCCGGTCGCGCCGGTCGCCCCCCCGGTCGCTCCGCCTCCGGTCGCTCCGCCTCCGGTCGCTCCGCCTCCCGTCGTGCCCCCGGCCGGGGCCCCGATCGGGCTGCTGCTGGCTCTGGCCGGCGTCGGAGCGGTCGCGGTCGCCGGCGGCGTCGTGGTGATGGGTCGGAGGCGCCGGCGCCAGCGCGCCGCCGCGGCGGTGAGCGCGGCCCACATGGACGTCTTCAGCGGCTCCGAGGGCGAGGTCAGCGCGGCGGCCATCGCCGCCGGGGCCGCCGGGGCCGCCGCCGCCGCCGCCAAGGTGAGCCAGCACAGCCGGCGGAGCGGGGGCGGCGGGGCCGAGGCCGACCGCTTCTTCACCCGGTCGGAGACGATCACGATGGACGCCGTCCCCGACCCGCCGCCCGCCAAGGGCAGGGGCGGCTCGCCGGGCGAACCGCGCAGCAGCGGCAGCAGCGGTAGCAGCATCTCGCCGTCGAGCGGGGTTGGATCGGGCCGACCGGGCTCGGCGGGCGCTGCGTCGGGGCCGGACGTCGCCGTCGACCGCGGGCGCACCCCCGACGCGCGCCGGGGACCGCCGCCGAAACCGCCGGGGTGGGGCGAGGAGCACATGATGAAGATCATCGGCTTCACCACCGGCGGCAACGAGATCAAAGAGGTCGACTTCCGCCGCAGCGGCGACGTCGTCATCGCCGTGGGCACGAGCGGCGGCGCGGTGATCCCCGTCCCGCCCGAGAAGGGCAACGTGCGCGGCTCGGTGCGCTACACCGTCGAGAAGGACGGCACCCGCGTCGTCCGGGTCCACGAGATCCCGCCGGGCGGCTTCCGCGATCGGGACACCGGCATCGCGCTGCGCGAGGGCGACGTCCTGCAGAACAACCAGAAGATCGAGTGGGTGAAGGAAGACCGCGGCCGCTACTTCGAGGTCTTCTACAAGTAGCGCGCGCTGCGCGGGTGGCCTCGTCCCCGCGCCCGCCGCCCGCCGCCCGCCGCGACAGCTGACCCCATCTCTCAACACCACGGTCCCCAACGGCGGTGCCCCAACCCGCGGCCGCTGGGTGCGTCGTGCGCGGGACCGTGGATCGGTGTCCTCGGCGGGTCACGCCGCGATTGACGTCCCGCGCCGGGCGTGGGCAAGTCCCGCCGGATGCCCGCCGCCCCCCACCTCGTCATCGCCGCCGCGGTCTTCCTCGTCTGCGGCGTGGTGAACCTGCAGATCCCGGTGCTCGAGACGTACGCGGTGGACGCGGGGCTCGGCAACGGCGTGACGGCGCTGGTCCTGTCGGCTTATCCCTTCGTCCTCGTGGCGGTCCTCGCGAGCCTCGGCGGCGTCTCGGACCGCCTCGGGCGCCGGCCGACGCTGCTCGTCGGAGTCGTCGTGGCGGCGCTCGCCACCGGCAGCACCGTCGTCGCGCCCGACGTCGTGGGCCTCGGCGTCGCGCGCGGTCTCCAGGGGGTCGCCGTCGGCCTCACCCTCGGAGCGGCGACCTCGTGGCTGGCCGCGATCCTGCCGTCCGGGGCGCTGCGCGCGGCGGCCACGACGGCGCTCGCGTCGGCGGCCGGCTTCGGGCTCGGGCCCCTGGTCACCTACGCTGCGCTCGCCCTCGGCGCGGACCCGCGCCGCCCCGCGAGCTACCTCGTGATGATCGCGCTGCTCGGCCTCACGGCGCTGGCCCTGCTCGCCCTGCCGGCCCCGCCCCGAGCGCGCGCAGACGGGCCGCCGCCGCGGCTCGCGCGACTGCCAGCCTACCCCCCGGGCAGCGGGC
>PHBI01000019.1:47113-99808 GCA_002841945.1 Deltaproteobacteria bacterium HGW-Deltaproteobacteria-14 | reverse complement strand
CATTGGCGCTCAGCCTGATCCCGGGCGTCCCGGCGATCATCGCAGCCGTGCTCGCCGTCGCCAGCCTGGCATTGGCCGCAGCGATGTCGTTCCAGGCGGTGCGCTATCTGTACCGGCGCACCCGGTTCGAAGCCAAGCTGCCGGGGCTGATGAAGAAGCTGGCGCCCCAGTTCGCCTTCCATTGGCACGCTCCCCGCGGCACCGCCTACCAGGCCGCGATGTGGCTGCCGTACCTCGACCGCCTCGGCGTGCTGGCCGGGATGCCGGGCCCGATCCTGCTCGACGGCCCCGCCGGATCGGGGCGCCGGCACCTGGCGCGGGCGCTCCACAGCCTCGATCGCGAGGACGCCGCGGAGCTCCCGATGGTGGACATGGGGCTCGTGCCCCCGGGGGAACAGACCGCGACGCTGCAGCGCCTGCAGGCCAGCGCCCTCGGCGGGGACTGGCTGGTCGCGAACGCCGAGCACCTCGGCCCCGAGGCGTGCAGCTGGCTCATCCAGACGACCTCCGAAGGCGGCCCCGCGCGCGGCCGGGCCCTCGTGACCCTCGACGCCGGGACGGCGGGGCCGATCCCCGACGCGCTGCGGAGCGCGCTCGCGCCTGGTCGCGTGCCGGTCCCCGGCCTCGACGAGCGCCTCGAGGATCTGCCGCTGCTGCTCGACGCGTTCGCCCGCGAGGTCGGCCGACGACCGGACGACGTGAGCACGGGGGCGCGCGCGCTGCTCGCGCGGCGGGCGTGGGCCGGGCACCTCGCCGAGCTGCGGACGGCGGTGCATCAGGCGGCGGTGCGGGCCGACAAGGCGACGCTGCTGCCGGAGCACTTCGAGGCGTCGCTGCCCGACGCCGGCGTGCACCTGAGCGAGTCGGTCGAGCTCGGCTATCACGACGCCGTGCGGAGCTTCCGCCGCGACCTCCTGAGCCACGCCCTCGAGGTGTGCGGCGACAACCGCACCCGCGCCGCCGAGCTCCTCGGCCTGCAGCGCACCTACTTCATGCGCCTCATCCGCGACCTCGGCGCCACCGAGGACGAGGCGGACGCGTGACCCACCAGGGCCCGGGCAATTTCGCTTGAAATCGACCGGGGCCGATGATAGCTAGCCTCCTCATCGGTCGGCAGAGCCGCCGAGTATGGGGCCATAGCTCAGTTGGTAGAGCGCTTGAATCGCACTCAAGAGGTCGACGGTTCGACTCCGTTTGGCTCCACCCAGAAAGGCCCGCAATCTTAACAGGTTGCGGGCCTTTCGCCTTTTGGCCGCCTCGGAGCGCGAACTCCGCCCGGGGCTCGGGCTGCCGACGCGAGGTGAGCCAGGCCGCGTGTGGACGCCGCCGGCCCCTTGGTCTAGCGTGAATCGGTGTGAGGCGACCGTCAGGCGGTGCCTGGTCGCCGCAACGACGCGGTTCCCGAGTGCGGACGCACGGGAGCGTCGCGCTGCCGTCTCCGCCCTGCGACCCGACTCATGCCCCTATGCACGCGCCTCGATCCCGCCCGCTCCTGTGACCGCCAGGTCTGGGACGCCATCGATCCGTTGCTCGAGCCTCGCAGCTACGCTGCCGGCGATGTCCTCTGGCGACAGGGTGACAGCGCGGGGCGCCTCATCGTCCTCGACGAGGGCCGGGTGAAGGCCGTCCGCACGGCCGCCGACGGCCGCTCGCTGCTGCTCTACGTGTTCGGTCGCGACGACGTGTTCGGCTTCCTCCCCTTCCTCGATGGCGAGCCCTACCCCGCCAGCGCGATCGCCATCGACCCGGTGCGCGCGCGCACCCTCGACCGCGCTCACCTCCGTGGCGCCATCTCCGCCGACCCCAACGTCGCGATGGTGCTCCTCAACGCCCTCGGCGCGCGCCTGCGCCAGGCCTTCCAGCGCGCCGAGGACCAGACCCGCCCCCACGCCAGCGCCCAGGTCGCCGCCGCCCTGGTCCTGCTCACCCCCCCGCGCCCCCCGAGCCCCCTCCTCCTCGACATCCCCGGCCCGCTCCACGCCTTCGCCGAGGATCTCGGCCTCGCCCCCGAGACCTTCTCCCGCGCCCTCACGCGCCTCGTCGCGGCCGGCGTCGTCCATCGCCTGGGCGGCGCTCGCCTGCAGGTCGTGGACCTCCCGCAGCTTCGCGCCATCGCCGCCGGCCACGTCCAGCTCGCCCCGAAGGCGCGACGGAGAAGCGACCTCCCTTGACCCCGCGTCAAGGTCCCGCCCCGCCGGCGGACTACATTCCCCTCGTCCCCGGGCTCGCGCCCCGACCAACCACGAGAGGAACCGACCATGATCAACCCGAACGACTTCCTCGCCGCCGGCCAGCAGCTCCACGGTCACAAGTGCCCGGCGATGCCGCTCGGCCTCCGCGCCGGCGCCGCCGCCATGAACGCCCTCGGTGTGGACCGCGCCCAGGACGGCCAGCTCGTGGCCCTCGTCGAGCTCGGCGATGGTCACTGTGCCCACTGCTTCGCCGACGGGATCCAGATGATCACCGGCTGCACCTTCGGCAAAGGCAACATCCAGAAGCTCGGCTACGGCAAGTTCGGCGTGACGCTCATCGAGCGCGCGACCGGCCGCGCCGTGCGCGTCGTCCCCCGCGCCGAGGCGCAGCTCGCCAGCAAGAAGTCTGTCTTCTTCACCGAGTACCGCGAGAAGGGCATCCCCGCCTCCCAGGTCCCCCCGGCGCTGGTCGAGCCGATGATCGCCCAGGTGATGGGTGCCCCGCAGGAGCAGATCCTCAAGGTCGGCGACATCCACCAGCACGTCCTGCCCAAGCCCGCCGAGGCCTTCGAGAGCTTCGTCTGTCCGCGCTGCGGCGACATGGTCATCACCAAGTACGGCCGCGACCTCGGCGGTGAGCGGATCTGCCAGCCGTGCTTCGACGCCGCGCGCCCGAGCGCCTGACGGCGCGAGCGCCTCGCTCTTCATCAGCCTCGGCCGCCAAGGCGGCCGGGGTGACGCCTGCGCGGCGCCAGGAGTTCCCATGCCGCTCGCCCTCGCGACCGCCGCGACCCTGATCTTCACCGTCATCCTCACGATCGCCGGGGTCGGCGCGGCCTTCGTCCTCATCCCCACGTTCATCGCCCTCGGCGTCGACGTCCACACCGCGATGGCGACGGCGCTGCTGCTCAACGCCATCGCGATGACCTTCGCGACGGTCCGCTTCGTGCGCCGCCGCCTCGTCGACTGGGGCGTCGCCATCCCGCTCGTCCTCGTCGCGAGCGCGCTGTCCCCGCTCGGCGCCCGGGTCAGCGTCGGGCTCGACCGCGAGCTCCTGCTCTGGCTCTTCATCGCGTTCTTGGTCTTCGCCGCGCTGATGATGCTGTTCTACCGACCGACGCCGCGCGCCACGCGCTGGTCGCGACGCGCCCTGATCGGCCTCGGCGTCGCCGCGGGCGCCGTCGCGGGCTTCGTCGGCGGCCTGCTGGGCGTCGGCGGCGGCAACATCATCATCCCCGCCCTCATCCTGGCCGGCTTCGACCCGAAGCGCGCCTCGGCCACCACGTCCTTCGTGGTCATCTTCTCCTCGTTGGCGGGCTTTCTGGGCCACGCCACCACCGGCGGCCTCGACGCCGGCCTCGTCATCTCGACCGGCCTCGCCGCGGCCCTCGGGGCCACCATCGGCGCCTGGCTCATGACCGAGCGCCTGAAGAGCGCCCAGGTCAAGACCCTCATCGGGGTCGTGCTGCTCGGCATCGCCGTCAAGATGACCCTCGACCTGGTGCTTTGACGATGAGCGATCACCGCCCGCCGCGACCCGGGCTCGCAGCGCACCGTGGCCCCGGCCTCCGAGGTGCGCTGCTGCTCCTCGTCGTGCTGGCGTCGAGCCCCTCTGCCCGGGCCAGCGATCCCGTCTTCGAGGCCCGCACCTACCTCGACCTGAGCCTCGTGCGCCCCCTGCTGCCGAAGGCCGACCCCACCCTCACGCTCGGTCCCTTCGTGCGCGAAGAGAGCCGCTTCCGTGACGAGGGGTTGGTCCTCCTCAAGTCCTCGGCCGGCCTGCGCGCCACGCTGCGCCCGTGGCTCCGCGCGGCCCTCTACTACGCCCACCAGGACCAACTCGCGACCGGGCGGCGCCAGACCCACCTGGCGAGCCTCGACGTCTTCGCCCACGCGGCCCTCGGCCCGGTCGTCATCGGCGACAAGAGCGGCTTCGAGGCCCACGCCAGCGACCGCTTCTTCCGCTATCGGAACGCGCTCGAGGTCAAGTGGACCCCGACCGGGGCGCCGCTGAGCCCCTTCGTCAACGCCGAGCTGCGCGTCGACAGCGACAGCGCCAGGGTCGAGCTCTACGATGTCTGGGTCGGCCTGGAGATCCGACCGCCGGTCGCGCTGTCGCTGCGGGTCTTCTACGGGCTCGAGGGCAACCGCCGCGGCAAGCCGGCGTGGGGCACCCTCCACATGCTCGGCGTCGCGCTCAACGCGAAGCTCTGAAGGCCGCGAGCCCACGCCGGTCGCAGCGATCCCCTTGAATACGCGGCGACCGGCGTCGTCCGACCTCTATCGCCCGGAGGCCCGCCATGAAGAAGCTCCGCTACGCCCTCGTCGCCCTGATGCTCACGCTCCTCGCTGTCCAGACGACCGGGTGCAACCGCTACGGCTGGCGGATGGCGGGCGAGATGATCCAGGCCGTCGCCACGGTCGCGGTCGTCGCCGCGGTGCTCTCCCACCACGACCCGAACGCATGCAGCCGCCGCACCTACTGGGTGCACGGCCAGGAGTGCTACCGCTGCGGCGACCGCTGGGAGTACTACGACGAGTACGAGGACCAGTGGTACTACTACGAGGATGCTCGCTACTGACGACCGAGCGCCGCGCGCGACCGTCCGCCTCCCCGCCGTCCTGGCGGACTACGCCTGCGCCCGCACCCTCGTCTGCTGCAAGCCCCCGTGGCGCGTCTACCTGGGCCCCCACGAGGACCACGTCCTCATCGGCCGCGTCAGCCAGGCCGGTGACCGCCGCCTGACCGCCCGCGTCCGCGCCGCCATCGAGCGCCCCGCCCCGGGGATCACGCTGCTCGCCCAGCCCGACGACGGCTGCCCGCTGCTCGACGAGGACGCCGCCGGCTGCGCCGTCCACCGCGTCGCCGGCATGGGCGCCCTCCCCGCCACCTGCCGGAACTTCCCGCGCTCGGTCGTCCGCGCCCCAGACGGCCTCGAGGTCGCCTTCCTCCTCCAGTGCCCGACCGCCGCCGGCATCGTCGCGCGCCACCCCGCCCCCTTCACCTGGGTCGAGCGCGACGCCGCCGCCTGGCCGTACGATGACCGCCGCGCGGCCGACCGCGCGCTGTGGTGGGACCACCGCACCCCGCTGACCTACGACGCCCTCGCCGCGCTGCGCGCCGCCTGGTGGGGCCGCCTCGCCGCCGCCGGCGAGGCGGCCCCCGCCCCCGAGCCCCTGCTCGCCCTCCACGAGGCGCCGGAGCACCCGAGCGCCGCGGCGACGACGACGGCCCTCACCGCCGCCGACCCGGACGACCTCCTCGCCTCCGCCGAGCAGCGCTTCCTCGAGCGCCTCGACGCCCGCGGTGACGCCTACCGCGAGCGCGCGGACGACGTCGCCGCCGCGCTCGCCGCACCACCGACCGACGCCCGGCTCGCCCGCGCCTGGGCCGCCGCCCCCCACGCCTACCTCTGCGCCGCCGGGCTCGCCCTCCAGCACGCCGGCGTCCACACCCGCCAGCCGGTCCGCGACGTCCTCCGCGGCGCCGCCTGGCAGACCCTCGAGGCCGTGCAGCTCACCGCCAAGCTGCTGCCGCTCGCCCTCGGCACCCCGCTCGACGCCGTCGCGGACAGCCTCTGCGTCGCCGCCCACGTCTCCCGCTGGCTCGCCCACGCCGCCCGCGCGTGATCCCGACCTCCCGCCCACCTCGAGCGCGGGCGCCCGACCGACACGACGCCGCCCGCCGGAGCGCGCGACAACGACGGCGCGGTGGCGTAGAACGACGCCATGGCCACCCTCGACTCGCTGCTCGCCCGCCCGCCGCGGCTCGTGTTCCTCGACTGCGACGGCGTCATCTACGACACCAACCGCCTCAAGTGCGACGCCTACCGCCACGCCCTCGCCGGCTACCCCGAGGCCGCCGTGGACGCCCTGGTCGCCTGGCACCAGGCCACCGGCGGCGTCTCGCGCTTCGTGAAGCTGCGCCGCTTCTTCACCGAGATGCACCCGGTCGAAGACGTCGAGGCCGCCCTCGACGCCGCCCTCGGCGCGTTCAGCGCCTACTCGAGCGAGGGCTACGCCCACCTCACGCCGCGCCCCGAGGCCCTCGCCTTCGCCGCCCGCCACGGCGGCCCCGATCGCGTCTACGTCGTGTCCGGCGGCGCGCAGGACGAGCTCCGCCGGGTCTTCGCGCGCGCCGGCGTCGCCGACCGCTTCGCCGCGATCCTGGGCTCCCCCCAGACCAAGCGCGAGCACCTCGCCGCCGTCCTCGCCGAGCGCGGCGTGCCCGCTCGCGAGGCCCTCTTCGTGGGCGACGGCTGGGGCGACTGGGACGCCACCCAGGCGCTCGAGGTGCCGTTCGTCTTCCTCGCCGAGATGTCGGAGTGGCACGACGGCGCGGCCATCGTCGGCGCCTCCCCGCGCACCGCGGTCGCGCCGACCTGGGACGCGCTCCTAGATGGGGAGACCAGCCGCGACTCACCGCACCGCAGCATAGAACACAGAGATCGCAATCGTTAACGACGACTTCCGGCTGTTGCGATGCGGTGCGAGGCCTCGCGGAAGGCCGCCGCGACGGCCAGCAGGCCGGCCGCCAGCACCACCGGGCGCACGAGCTCCTCACCGAGCTCGAGGAGCCCGGCCGCGAGCACCCACCCGAGCGCCACCACGAAGCCGAGACCGAGCCGCGGGCGACGCAGCACGACCACCGCGCCGACGGCGCCGAGCGCCGCGAACGCGACGCCCAGCGCGAGCGCTACGGTCACCAGCGCGGGGTCGACGAGCGCTGGGGCGTCGGCCACCTGCGCCACCCCGGCCAAGACCGGCCGCAGCAGCACGTAGGCGGAGACGGCGACCGCGAACCGGGCCGTCACCCGCGACGTCGCCCTCACCTGCCCCGCCCGCGGCCCGGGGATCCCCGGCGCGAGCCGCAGCGGCGGCGCCGGGACGCGCCGGACCGCCTCGCCCAGCAGGACGAACGCGACCACGACCAGCGTCTGCGAGGCGCCGACCGGCAGATCGTGCAGGAACGCCAGCAGGTAGCCGTAGTAGCCGGCGACGGCGCCGACCGCCGCGCTGGCGCCCAGCGCCATCGGCAGGTTGGTCGCGAGCCGCGCGCCGACCACCGCCGGGAGCACGCTCAAGGCGAACACCGGGAGCGCCCCGACGATCCGCGTGCCCACCGAGATGACCAGCGCCAGGGTCGCGAACAGGAGCAGCTCGAGGAAGCCCACCGGGAGCCGGCGGACCAGCGCCCCCGGGAGATCGAAGGACACCGCGGCGAAGCCGCGCCACCACAGGACGTGGACCAGCAGCACCGCGCCGAAGACCCAGGCGACGACCTCGAAGTCCTCGGGCAGGACCGCGACCGCGCTGCCGAACAGCAGCGAGTCGATGTCGGCCAGCTCCTGCACGATGCGCGAGCCGAGGGCGAGGGTCCCCGCCGCGCCGACGAGGAACACGAGACCCAGCGCCGCGTCCCGCCACGCGGTCGAGCGCCCGCGGCGCCCGGCGACGACCAGCGTCGCGATGAACGTCACGAGCAGCGCACCGACGGTCGGCGACGGCACCAGCGCGTGCTCGGCGCCGAAGCTGATGGCGGCGAAGAACGAGAGCGCGACCCCGAGGCTCGCCGCCTGGCTGACCGCGGCGGACAGAAAGACGAGCCGGCGCAGCACGACGTAGACGCCCAGCAGGCCGAGCACGAGCCCGATGATCGCGCCCGTCAGCGCCGGCGTCCCGAAGAGCTCCCACGCCGCGTAGAAGTCCGTCAGGGTCAGGGAGTCCACGTCAGACCTCGTCCACGGCGGCGGCCCCGTAGTGCTTGCGGTAGGTGGCCGACCCCAGGACCTCGGCGATCGGCCCGGCGAGGGCCACCTGATCGTCGCGGTCGACGAGCACCGCGTGGGTCGCGAAGCGCGGGACGAAGGCCATGTGGTGACTCGCGAGCACGAGCGCCAGCCCGCGCTCGCGGCGGAGCCGGTCGAGGAGCTCGAACGCCTCGCGCTCGGCCACGGCGTCGAGGGCGCTGGTCGGCTCGTCGAGCAGGATCACCGAGGGCGACGAGGCCAGCGCCCGCGCGAGCCAGACGCGCTGCTTCTGCCCCTCCGAGAGCGTCGCGAAGACCTCATCGGCCAGGGCGTCGGCGTGGGTCTCGTGGAGCGCGGCGCGGATGGCCTCGCGGCGCCGCCCGACGAAGAAGGGATCGACGAAGGACCACCCGCGATCGACCCCCGAGCGCACCATGTCGATGGCCCGCGCCGGCATCGCGTCCTCGTGGTCGCCGCGCTGGGGGACGAAGGCGACCCGCGCGCTCCGCCCCCAAGAGAGCCGCCCGCCGACCGGCGCGAGCAGCCCGAGGAGGGTCCGCAGCAGCGTCGACTTGCCGCTGCCGTTGCGCCCGATGAGCGCCCACAGCTCGCCGGGCCGCACCTCGGCGCTCAGCGCAGGCAGCAGCGGCCGGCCCTGATACCCGATGACCAGCCCGTCGAGCCTGAGGGCGACCTCGCTCACTCGTGCTCTTCGGCGTTCGGATCGAGGTAGACGAGCTGCACCGTGGTCGCGCTCCCGGCTGAGATAGCGAGGGTATACGTGCCGACGCCGAGGGTCGCGACAAACGACGCGCCGATCGTCGGGCAGGCGTCGCTGCCGGTCTTCTTGGTGGCGGCCACCGCGGCCCCCGTCGCGTCACGGATCGCCAGCTCGACGTCCGCGTTCACGTAGATCCGATACGCCGCCGCGGCGTCCACGGCGATCGTCGCGTAGCCGCCGAACGCCCCACCGCCGGTGTCGGCCAGGGTCAGGTCCCACCGGGTGTGAGTGCCGGTGATGTCGGCGGCGCTCGCCGCGTCCACACCTGCGGTCGCGCTGCCGAAGGGGCCCTGCTCGAAGTGCTCGCAGACATCGGCCTCGAGGACGGCGTCCGGATCGACCGTCTCGCCGTCGTCGGCGCAGGCCGCCCACGCGACGCAGGCGCCGAGGACGAGCGCGAGACGCGCAGTACGCTTGTTCATTTGCAGCATGAAGACCCCCATTCCAATGTCCTTCGCATACTTGTTGATTGTGCGATGCAGCATTTCATCACTCGAAGCGCGCGGCGACGACCTCGATCGCGGCGTGCTCGCCGAAGGCCGCCGCGGTGAGCCCGGGCAGCTCGGCGTCGGCGGCGGCCGACCAGTCGACGCCGTCGAACAGCGCCGCCGGCAGGGCGAGGGTGACCTCGAGGCGCAGCCCGACGGGCTCTCCCTTGTCGAAGGCGCCGGACAGCGACGCGGTGAGCGCGTCGGTCGGCGTCAGGGTCACGTCGAAGGCGCGCCCCTCCGCCGGGAGCCGCGCCGCGTCCCCCACGAGCTGGTCGTGGACGGTCCCGCGCAAGCGGAGCGCGGAGACGGTGACGCGCACCGTGTCGAGGGCGCCTCGCTCGAACACGCAGCCCCCCGGGCAGGCCCCGAGCGCCACCGCGGCGGCGGCGCCGAGGCTCCCCGACGCGACCGGCACGGCCACCGGGGCGTCGAGCGCCACCACCGTCACCGAGGGGCCGGCGCTCGCCCCGCCGCCGGCGAGCTCGGCCGCGATCTCCTCGTAGGGGACGAGGCGACCGTCAGCGGCGTGGCAGTGGCCGTTGTGGCACAGCGAATAGCCCTCGGGAGGGTCCGCCGGGTCGAACGCCGCCGCGGCCCCCTCCGCCCGCTGCGACACCGTGATCGCGCCGACGACGAGGTCCACCGCGTCGAGCGTCACGAGGTAGTTCCGCGCGGTCTTGACGGCGCCATCGACCACGCGGTCGGCCGGGGCGTCGAAGCGCGCGGCCGCCGCGAGCTCGAGCCGCCCCCAGGGGTCGCCGTCGGCGAAGGCGCAGGCGGACAGGGTCAGCGCCCCGGCGAGCGCGATCAGGGAGCTACTTGGTGAGCGCGTCATAGAGCTGGTCCGCGATCTCTTGGGTGTGCTCGGCGTAGGTCTCGCCGCGTTCGAAGTGGACGCCACCGCGCAGCACCGCGAGGGCGCCCTTGGCGAGCTTGGACAGGGTCTCGCTGGTGTTTCGCGGGTAGTACTCCTCCTGCAGGATGAGCCCGGCGCCGCTCTGCTTCATCGTGGAGAGGACGCGCGCGACGTGGCCGGGGCTCGGCTTGATGCCCGGCTTCTCCTCGACGGTCGCGATCTGTTCGAGCCCGAGCCAGTCGGCGAGGTAGACCCACGAGTCGTGGTAGACGACGACCTGGCGCTTGGCCGCGGGCAGGGCGGCGAACCTGGCGGCCTGCTGCTTGGCGAGGCGGCGCAGCTCGGTCGCGATGCGCTGGGCGTTGTCGCGGTAGGTGGCGGCGTGGTCCGGGTCGACCGCGGCCAGCCGCGCCCCGATGCCGAGGGCGACCTCAGCGGCGCGCCGCGGGTCGTGGGTGAAGTGGGGGTTGCCGCCGGGGTGGATGTCACCCTGGGCGCGGTCGATGCGCCCCGCTGGGACCTGGAGCTTGGTCTGGACCAGCGTCGACGCGTCGAGGTAGCCCGTGCCGCCCGGCTGGATGCGCCCGTTGCGCGCGTTGACCAGCAGCGGCGGGAGCCAGCCGATCTCGAGCTCGAGCCCGTTGAAGATCAGCACGTCGGCCCGCGACATGGGCAGGAGCAGGCTCGGCTTCGGATCCACGTAGTGCGGGTCCTCGCTCGGGCGCGCGAGCGCCGTGACCGACACGAGGTCGCCGCCGATCTCCGCGGCCAGCGCGGCGAGGTCGGGCAGGGTCGCGACGACCTCGATCTTGGCCGCGGCCGGGCTCGCGAGGCCCGCGGTGAGGGCGAGCGCCGCGAGGAGGCGCGTGGTGAACATGGGGTCCTCCGGACGGTGTCAGTAGCTGTGGGCGCCGTGGGCGCCGATCAAGACCTCGAGGCCGAGGCTCACGGCCCAGATGGGCTCGTCGCGCCACGCGGGGCGGTCGTAGGCGCCCTGCAGACGGACGCGAGAGAAGTGCGAGGGGTAGAAGGCGGCCTCGACCGCCGTCCGGTTGCGCGCGGAGTCCTCGTCGGGATCGAGGTAGTCGTCCGCGACGCCGCTCACGAAGTCATGGCGCAGCCCGACCTCCCACTCGGAGTCGATCTGCCAGACGAGCTGGGCGTACATCCCCCAGTCCTGCAGCGCGTCGTCGGGGACCTGGCGGCTGCGGAACATCCCCTCGACGGTCAGCTCCACGCTGGTGCGTCCGGCGTGTTCGAGCGGGCGGTAGCGAAGGTGCAGGTCCGAGCCGAAGAGGCTCGAGCGATTGCCGTTGCCGGTCGGGTTCGGACCGAGCTGCGCCGAGAGGCCCCAGAGCAGAGACCAGTCGTCGTCGAGTGAGAAGAACTGCTTCACCGCGAGGGTGTACAACACGTCCTCGAGCCCGGAGATGCCGAGGTCCTCGGCGCCGTAGAAGCTCCGCGCGGTCGCGGCGCCGGCGGGATCGGTGGCCGACGCGACGAGCTCGACATACCACGGCAGCGGCGTCAGCCACGACACCTCGAGGCCGAGCCCGCGGCTGCCCTCCCCCCCGAGGAACTTGCCGTTGACAAGGGGCTGGTCGATGAAGTGCCAGGCGTGGGGGTGGGTGTTGTTGACGCGCCCGAAGCGCGTGAGGAACTGGCCCGCCCGGAGCTGGAGCCCGGCCGGCAGGTCGAGGGTGGTCGCGTAGGCCTCCTCGACCTCGACGCCGAAGGGCGAGAACACGAGGTTGGCGTCGAGCCGGAAGAACGGGTCGACGTTCGAGTCGAGGTGCATCTCGAGCTGCTGGAAGGTGAAGCCGGTGTGGTTCGGATCGTGTGCGCCGACCTGCAGGGGAGCGCTCGAGAAGTAGGACACCGCGGCGTCGAGGATGAGCGACATGTTCGGGTTCAGGTTCTGGAGGACGGCCGCGAAGCCGACCGGCTGCGCGGTCGGCGGCGTCACCTCGGCGTCGCCTCTCGCCTCGCTGTCCGCGCCGAGCGCGCGCTCGATGGCGGCCCGCTCCTCGGGGGTGAGCTCATCGGCCACGCCGGGCGACGCTCCGTCATCGGCGGGCGACGCGCCGAGGGCGGGTCCCGGCGCGACCGAGGTGAGCAGCGCGAGCGCGAGGCGGTAACAGCGAGGCAAGGCAGCACTCCGAGCGGCGGTGTGCGCTGTGAATAACAACCGAGCGCGCCTTATGCAACTGGCTTGCAAGTCTCTGCGAGTGCGAACGCGACGCGTGTGCACCCCGCGCCGCGGCGGGCCTACCCGTGCCGGTGCCCGCCGCGATCCTCACCGTCGTGGTCGTGGGGATCGTGGTCGTGGGGATCGTGGTCGTGGGGGGCGGCGTCGTGATCGTGATCGTGATCGTGATCGTGGGCGTGATCGTGGGCGTGATCGTGATCGTCGTGGGCGTCGTCGCCGTGGCCGGTGATCTGCGCGATGAAGCCTCGGGGCCCCTGCCTCAACAGCGCGACCACCGTGAGGAGCCCCAGCGCGACGGCCCCCACCACGGCGACCGCCGAGGGCGCCAGGCTGGCCTCATGGTGCAGCGCGAGACCGTCGCCCCGCGCGAAGATGGCATCTGCAATCCACGCGCTCACCACGACGATCGCGATCGTGATGGCGCCGTCGCGACGGATCGCGCGACGGTGGGCCGGGTCGTGACAGGTCGGCACGCGCAACGCGACGCCTGCGCCCACGATCAAGAAGACGATGACGGCGCCGGGGGAGGCCCCCTTGTGCAGCATCACGGCGGCCAGCGGCGTCATCCCGCTGGCCGACAGGTACCACGGCGCCGCGAACGCGGCGGCCATGACCACCTGCCACGGCGCCGCGATGGTGTCGAAGAGCGAGCACGGCAGGACCGGCTCGAGCATCGCGGCGAGCGCGACGCCGGCGACGAACCAGGGGGCCTCGTGGTCGACGGTCGCCATCACCTGCGCGCGCCACCCCTCGGACACCCCGGTGGGGGCGACGACCTGCCGCCGCGCCAGCGCGAGGGTGAACAGGACGATGAGCCCGATGGCGACGCGGGTGGCCGTCGCGCCGGAGCCGAGCAGGGGCAGCGACACGAGGATCGCCAGCGGGCCGAGGAGCGGCCGAGGAGCGCCGCCCCCCGGTGTGGCGCCGGGCTCGATGACGCCGAGGACGTCGCTCAGGACGCCCCGCGCGGCGCGCGCGAGCCGGCCGGCGGCGCGCGGCCAGAAGCCGCGGGAGGCCACCCAAGCGGCGCCCGCCACGGCCGCGAAGCCGATGAGGAGCGCGGGGGCCGCCGCCAGCGCGAGCGTGGTGAAGGTGACGCTCGCGGGCAGCCCGGCGTCCGCGTCCGGGATGAAGTGCGTGTCGAGGATCGCGACGTGGACGGCGACCCCGAGGAGCGCGCCGACCCCGGCGACGAACCGGTGCGGCGTCGCGGAGGCGAGAGCCGGGAGGCGGTGCCCGGCGACCACGTGGAGCAGCGTGCCGGCGACCAGGGCCTCGAAGGCGCCCAGGAACGGGCCAGAGAGCGCGCCGAGCACCTCCTCCCCGACGCCGAAGCCGACCGCCGTCGCGGCGGCGACGAAGGCCACGAAGAGCCCCGCGCCGAGGCTGCCCCAGAGCGGACGGGCGGCCCCCCAGATCGCGATCCCGACCGGGATGCGGTGGAGGATGACGCCAGCGGCGAGGAGCACTCCCGAGTCGTCGTGGTGGTCGTCGGGGAGCGCCAGGGCGGCGCCGTCGAGGCCCGCGTGGATCGCCAAGCCGATGGCGATGAGGGCGATGACCCCGCGCCCGGCGGAGCGCGCCCCGCGGCCGTGGAGGCGCCGCTCGACGACGCTCGGCAGGAGGAGCCCCACCACCGCCGCCGCCATCACCCAGAGCCCGCCGGCGCCGACGGCGTGGGGCAGGATGTGGAGCACGACGAGGCCTACGATCGCGGCGATGACGAAGCCGTCGAGCCCAGCCAGCACGCGATCGCTCCTGCGGAAGGCGGTCGCGAGGACCGGCCCGAGGAGCAGCGCGAGCAGACTGGTGAGCAGGAACCCCATGAGCGAGGCGGCCCAGCTAGCACACATGCAACTACCTTGCAATCGTTACATGGCGGCACCTGGCCGACATGGTGATTCCCATGCCTGACGAAATGCGTTATGGGCGCCGGCATGAATATGGAGGGACGAGCCGCCCGTGCGGGCGCGGCCGCCACAGCACTGGGGCTCGAGCTCGTCGGCCCACCAGCCAACGACGACGCCGAGGCCCCATTAGCCCGCCGGTTGGGCTCGCCCACGTGGCGCGGCCACCACGCCGCGCGCCCGCTCGCGGCCTGCGTGTTCGTCGTGTTCGGCGTGCTCTCGCCGGTCGCCGCGGCGGCCGGTCCCCCCCCGCTCATCGGCCCCCTGGCCGCGCCCGAGGCGCTGGAGATCATCGTGCGCGACGTCCCCCCGGAGGTCCGGGAGGAGGGCTACCGCGTGCTGCTCGTGCGCGCCATCGACAGCTGGACCGACGGTGACGCCAAGGCGCTGCGCGCGACCCTGCCCGAGGTGGCCAAGGCCGGTCCCCGCGCCCCGCTCTACGATCCCCCGACCGAGGAGGAGCGCCGCATCGTCGAGTTCGCGATGTACCACTGCGACAACGCGGCGGCGCGCTACGCCAAGCCCTTCGTGATGCTCGAGCTCATCCGCGTCGAGAAGGACTACGGGATCCCCGACGAGCTGCGGGGCGTCACGCTGGCCGCGTGGTGCAGCGAAGCGGCCTACCAGCTCGACGCGGTCGTCGGCGACGGGGGCGCCGCCATCGGGATCCTGCAGCTCCACCCGCAGCTCGCGAGCCTGTGCGGCGCGCCCGACCTGCGCCACGACCCGATCGCGTCGGCGCAGTGCTGGCTGTGGAACCTGCGCCGCATCTACGCGAAGTCGAGCCGCATGTGCCGGCCCAAGAACGCCTGGAAGGCCGCCGAGCTGTGGCTCTCCCAGGGGGGCAAGAAGTCGGGCTACAGCTGCAAGCGCGTCAGCTCCCACGTCGCGCGCCTCGAGCAGTGGCACCGGGGGCTCGCCCGCGAGGAGCAGGTAGCGTCGGCCCGCGCCAAGCGGTAGAAGGGGGCTCACCCCGTCGGCCCCCAACCCCGCCCGGAGGCTCGCATGACTCGCGCGCTGTTCCCGCTCTTGTCCGCCCTGCTGATCCTCCCCGCGCTCGCCGGCTGCGATCTCGTCAAGAGCGGCGACGAGGGCAACCTCGAGTTCGAGCTCGTGAGCTCCGACCGCGTCGTCCCCTTCGCCTTCGGGACGCCCCTCGCCGCAGGGCTGTCGGCCGACGTCCAGGTCTACGTCGCCGGCGGCGACCGCCTCCCGGCCAAGGTCAACCTCGCCCAGCCCACCGACCAGACCATCGCGGTCGTCACCGCGACGCAGGAGGGCCGCTTCACCCTCAAGGCCAAGCAGGTCGGCACCACCAAGGTCGAGGTCGTCAGCGCCGCCGGCAACGACAGCTTCGACCTCGCCGTGAACGCGCTCGCGCGGGTGACGCTGCTCCAGCCCGGCCGCGCGCTGGTGCCGGAGTCGCCCCCGGTTCGCGTCGCCCAGGGCGGGACGGCGCGCTTTCCGTTCACGCTGACCGACTCGAACGCGCGCCAGCTCATCGGCTACGGGCCGCTGCCGGTTGAGGTCGCCCCCGCGGCGGCGGCGGCGGCGGCCACGACGACCAGCGCCGGGCTGCTGTCGGTCGACTTCATGGAGCCCGGGGACGTCACCCTGACACCGCTCGGGGCCGACCCGCTGACCGTCACGGTGGTGCCGGTGAGCGACATCACCCGGCTCGCCTTCGCGCGGGCGGACGGCAGCCCCACCCCCTCCGTCGCGAGCGGCGGCGCCACCACCGTGATCGTGGAGGCCGACAACGACGCGGTCGAAGCGATCTTGGGGCTCACCGGCCTCGTGACCGTCACGACCACCACGCCGACCCACTGCAGCGTGGCTCAGTCCGCGGTCCTCGGCGACGCGGTCTACCAGGTCACCGGCCTCGCCGCCGGGACCTGCGAGATCAGCGCGACCCTCGGCGCCCTGTCAGCGGCCACCACCGTGGAGGTCCAGTGAGCGACCGCCTGACCCACGTCGACGAGAGCGGCGCCGCGCGGATGGTCGATGTGTCCGACAAGCCCGTTAGCGGCCGCCTGGCCCGGGCCCGCGCGGTGATCGAGATGGCGCCCGCCACGGCCCGCGCCATCCGCGAGGCGACGCTGTCCAAGGGGGACGCGCTCGGCGTCGCCCGGATCGCCGGGATCCTCGCGGCCAAGCGCACCGACGAGCTCATCCCGCTGTGCCACCCGCTGCCGCTCGACCACGTCGACGTCGAGCTGCGCCTCGAGGACGACCGCGTCATCATCGAGACCGTCGCCCGCACCGCGTCGCGCACCGGCGTCGAGATGGAGGCCATGACCGCGGCGAGCGTCGCGGCGCTGACGATCTACGACATGGCCAAGGCGATCGACCGCGGGATGCGCATCACGACCGTCGAGCTGGTCGAGAAGTCCGGGGGCAAGAGCGGGACCTGGCGCCGGGGGGAGTAGCTCCGTGGCCCGCCCGACCCGCGCGCTCGTGACGCACCTCGCGGCGGCGCTCGGGCGCGCCCTCGTCGGTTCTCGGCTCGACCGGCTGTGGCGAACCGGGCCGCGCCAGCTCCTCGTCAAGGCCCGCGGCCTGGGCGGCGGTCGCGTGCTGGTCGACCTCGAGCAAGGGCACCCTCGGGTCGTCGTGAGCGATCGCTGGCCCGACACACCCAGCGCCCCGGACCGCCCCACCCTGATCCTCCGCAACCACCTCGAGAACGCCCGCATCACCGCGATCCGCGCGACCGATCGGGCGCTGATCTGGGAGCTCGCGGGACCCGACGGAGCCCGCACCCTCCACCTCCAGCTCGCCGGCCGCTACCCCAACGCCGCGCTCTTCGACGGTGACGGCGCCGAGCTGGTCCGGCTCGTCGATGGCATCCCGGCGGCGGATCCCGGCTCGCCGCCGCTCCCCGACGGCGCCGATCCCTACCCGGACCTCGACGACGCCGCGTTCTTCGCCGCCTACGAGGCGGCGAGCCAAGCCGGCGCGGAGGCCCGAGCGCTCGAGCGCGAGGTGGTCGCGGCGCGGCGCGACGCGCGAAGCGAGGTCACCCGACTCGAGCGCACCGTCGCGGCCCTCGAGCGCGACCTCACCCGGGCCGAGGCGGCCGAGGGTGACCGCCACCGCGGCGAGCTCCTCAAGACCGTCATCGGCCGCGTCGAGCGCGGCGCCACCGAGGTCCTCGTCGCCGACTGGGCGCGCGAGGACGGCGGACGGACGGCGGTCGCCCTCGCGCCAGAGCTCGACGTGGTCGCGAACATGGAGCGCTACTTCAAGCGCTACCGCAAATACGCCAACGCCCGAGGCGGGATCGAGGACCGCCTCCTCGACGCGCTGACCGCGCGAGACGCAGTCAGCGACCTCCTCGCGCGCCTCGACACGCTCGCCGCGCCGTGCGCGCTCCCGTCCGAGCAGCGGCGGCTCGCCCTCGCCGAGGCCACCCGGGAGCTCGCGGCCCAGGCGCCGCCGCGCCCGCGGCAGGTGGCGCCGGCCCGTCGCGACGGAGACGCGCCCGCCCTCCCCTATCGGCGCTTCGTGTCGCGGGACGGGATCGAGCTCCTCGTGGGCAAGGGCGCCCGCGACAACGACCGGCTGACGTTCCAGGTGGCCCGCGGCCACGACCTGTGGCTGCACGCGCGCGACGTGGCCGGATCGCACGTGATCGTCCGGGCCCGCGGGGGCGCCGTCCCCTCCGAGACGCTCCTCGACGCCGCGCTGCTCGCGGCCTGGCACTCGAAGGCCCGCGGCGACACCGTCGTCGACGTCATGTGGACCGAGCGCAAGCACGTCCGCAAGGCGCGCGGCGCGGCCCCCGGGCTCGTGACGACCGCGGCGACCCGGAACCTGGCGGTACGAGCCGATCCCGACCGGCTCGCGCGGCTCTACCGGACGCTCGACGTCAACGACGGCGGCGCGTGACCCCCGCGACGCCGACGCGGGGGGATCTTGACCCTACCCCGCCGGTGCGGACCCTGCGGGCTCGCCCAACTGACGTCGAGGTTGCCTCCGACGCCGCGAGGGGCGATGATCCGACCCTCGGCAGGGCCCGGAAGGAGCTATGAAGCGCCTCGACTGGCATCTAATTCGGCCCCCGCGGCCCGGCGCGGCGGAGGTGGCCGAGATCGAGCATCGGATCGATGAGCTCGTCCACCGCGCTACCGAGAAGGTGCTCGATGAGGACGAGCTCACGCGCCTGCTGGATCTCGAGGATCTCCACGACGAGCGCACCATCGCGACCTGCGAGGCGGTCGGCGCGCCGCGGGTCGACGACGATCCCGACTGGGAGAGCCGGACGATCGACGAGTACGCCGACACCGACACCGACCTCGACCTCGAGGAGTACCTCGAGCTGCGCCGCGCGGAGCCCGACTGCGAGCGCTGTCCGTTCGCGTCGGTCTACAGCCTCTTCCCCCTCGACCCCTGCGAGTTCGCGGCGGGCGGCCTGCTGCAGGTGGTGACCGACGGCGACGTGCGCCGACAGGTCGCCGAGCCGATGGACGCGGGGCAGATGGTGGCGTTGGCGGACGCCCTCGAGCGCGTCATGGCGGAGGGGCGCTGGGAGCACATCGTCGAGCTCGACGCCGAGGACTACCTGAAGAAGGCGGTCTTCTTCTTGCGCCTGTGGGCGCGGCACGGCTTCCGGGTGCGCCCGGTCGCGACCGACGAGGAGGCGCCGATCCTCACGCCCGACGGGCCGATCGGTGGCTCCTACGACGACGGCGAGCCCTCCCCCCTCCTCCACTGAGGCCCGGGGCGCGCCACCGGTTGCAACGCAGCAACACGCCCCGAAATGGCCCGTAATCGCTCCGGTTAGCCGATGACGCGTCGCACCATCGACAGGCGTCGGTGCTCAGTCGCTCGTGTCGGGTGCGCCGCTCGGCCCGGGCCCCCCCGGAGCGGCGGCGCCGGAGGAGGTCGTGTCGGGCTCCCCTGAGGGCGGCGACGGGGGCTCGAGCGCGGGGGCGTCGTCGTCGTCGTCGATGGGCGGCGGCGGCGGCTCCTCCTCATCGGGCATGTCCTCGAGCTGCTCGAGCAGACGGTTGGTCTCGTCGTCGGTGTCGAGGCTGTCGAGGAGCTTCTGGACGTCGGCGTCGTCCATCATGTCCTTCATCGTCTCGTCCTTCTCGTCGAGGGCCTCCTGGGTCGGGACCTCGCTCGGGAAGTCGACCCAGAAGGGCAGCCCCTGCTGGGCCCGGACGATGCCGAGCGAGATCGACGGCACGTAGGTGATGAAGCCCAGGCTGATGAGCATGACGAGCAGGAACGGCGCCACCGACCGGACGACGAAGCCGAGGGGCTTCTTGAAGTAGGTCGCGGCGACGAAGAGGTTGATGCCCAGCGGCGGCGTCAGGTAGCCGATCTCGAGGTTGACGATGAAGATCAGGCCCACGTGGATCGGGTCGAGCCCCATCTCGGCGGCGATCGGCACGACGAGCGGGACGAACAGCACGATGGCGCTGATGATGTCGAGAAAGCACCCGACGAGGAGCAGCAGGAGGTTGAGGAGCAGCGCGAAGCTGAGCGGGGTCAGGTCGTAGCTGCGGAGCCACTCGGCGACGGCCTCGGGGACGTGCTTCTCCTCCATGAAGAGCGCGAGGCCGAGGGAGACGGTGATGATGAGCAGCAGCGATCCCATCAGCACGGCGGTCTCCCGCAGCAGCGCCGGCAGCTCGAAGAGCTTGAGGCTGCGGTGGATGAAGACCTCGATCACGATGGCGAGGACGACGCTGACCGCGGACGCCTCGATGGCGTTGAAGATGCCCGAGTAGATGCCGGCGATGATGACGACCGGCATCAGCACCGACCAGATCCCCTCGACCCCCATGACTCGGATGGCGAGCGCGAAGACGCCGACGAGCAGCGCGACGACCACGACGAAGCTCCCGAGGACGCTCGCGAGGAAGGCGAAGAGCGCGATCGCGGCGGCGGACCCCACGACGAACAGCAGCGCGTACAGGATGCGGTTGCGCAGCCGGACGGGCCGGGCCTCGGTGGACGCCATGAGGATGCAGTACACCGCGAGCAGGAGCCCGATGAGGGCGCCCGGCCCGAGGCCCGCGATGAAGATGTCGTCGAGCTTGACGGCGCTCCCGGACATCGTGGCGTAGATCGCGTAGACGACCATCGGGATCGACGGCGGGATGACGATGCCGAGCCCGCCGGCGGCGGTCACGACCCCGTGGCTCAGCCGGTCGGAGTAGCCGGCCGCCTTGAGCGCGGGGACCATGATGGCGCCGATGGTCACGACCGTCACCGGCGACGAGCCGGAGATGGCGGCGAAGAAGATGCACGCGCCGATCGCGCTGACCGCCAGCCCGCCGGGCAGCCAGCCGAGCATCGACGACGCTAACCTCACGAGCCTGTTGGCGATCTCTCCGCGCCCCATCACGGTCCCCGCGACCATGAAGAAGGGGATCGCGACCAGCTCGGGGGTGTTGATGAGGTCGACCATCGACCCGGTCAGGTCGAAGTTCTGGCTGAAGTCCACGCCGAAGGGATCGGGGTGTCCCGGGAACACGGCGAACAGCGAGACGACGAGGCCACCGATGATGACGTAGAGCGGCGCGCCGAGGAGCAGGAGCCCGATCGCGACGATCGGGATCAGCATCACCGGCAGGCCGACGTCGGGATACTGCGTCAGCTCGGCGAGGACGGGCGCGTGGGCGAGGCCGGCGGCGATCAATGGAGCTCCACCTGGGGCGTCGGGGCGGGCTCGCCGCGGCGCCACGCGCCGACGGAGTAGAAGAGCTGCACGGTGAAGCGGCACGTGATGAAGAAGAACGCCGACGCGATGGGCGCCGCCACGATCCACTGGGGCAGGCCGCTGTCGGCGTGGACCACCGAACTCGACGCGAGCAGCCCCACGTAGTCTTTGGCCATCCAGAAGAGGAACGCCGTGAAGAGGATCGTGACGAACAGGCTCACGGCCTCGTAGAGGTGGTAGCCTCGCCCCTTGAGGGCCTTGCGGATGGCGTCGACCCGGATGTGGCGGCCGTCCTTGGTGGCCATCGAGGCGCCGAGGAACGCGACGTACATGAGCAGGACGGCGGAGAACCCGGCGTTCCAGCCGTAGGTGTCGTTCGTCTTGTCGATGAAGTAGAGCGCGACGAGCACGCCCCCGACGAGCCCCGACGTCAGCCGCACCCAGGCCCGGATGGCGCGGCCGTAGTAGCCGGCGATGGCGATGAGCAGCGCCACCGAGGCGAGGCCGAGGTAGCGGGCCGGGACGAGCTCGACGATCTTGAGACCCCCATAGATCGCCGCGGTCACCAGCACGCCCCCGAGGGCGAGGCGGCCCCAGCGCGCGGGCGGCACCGGGCTGCCCTCGGGTCGGCCGAGCTTCTCGCGCGTCCGGAGCGCGAGCACGGCGAGCAGCAGCGTCACGATCCCCATCGCGAGCGGCGAGTAGACGTGCTTGATGGTGTCGAGGACGTCGAGCGGAGCCGACTGGGTGTCGGCGTACCCAGCGAGCCGCACCAGGGCCTGATCGACCTTGTTGTACGGCAGCTTCATGTTCGAGAAGACCACCGTGAGGAAATACGTGCACGTCATCACGAGCAGCCCGCCGATCACGAAGGCCTGCTCGATGTCGTAGATGACGCGATCGACGCGGTTCCAGCCGCGCAGCAGGGGGCCGGGCGGCGGCGGCGACGGGCGCGGTGACGGCGGAGTGTCGGTCGCTTCGGTCACGGGGTCATCTCGGGGGAGAAGATGGCGGTGGCGGCGCGGGGCGCACGGTGCGACCCGACCTCCGTCAGCGGTTCGCCTCGAGGAGGTCGAGCAGCTTGCGCCCGTCGGCGCTGGTCTCCGCGCGGAACTCCGCGGCGACGGGGGTCGTGGCGGCCTTGAAGGCGGCCTTCTGGGCCGCGCTCAGCGTCTTCACCTCGATCTTATCCTTGGCGTACTTCTCGGGCATCTTCTTGTCGTTGAAGATGCGGACGAGGCCAAGCCCGACCTGCTCGAGCTTCGGACGCGCCTCGGTCAGGACCCGCTGAAGCTCGGTCGGCAGCCGCTCGAACCACGGCGCGCACCACGCGACGGTCGCCCCCTGGTAGATGTGCCCGCTGAGGCTGACGTACTTGATCTCCGCGGACCAGCCGGCGAGGTCGGCGAACAGCAGCGTGTTGTCGTAGCCGGTCACGGTGTTGTTGCCGAGGCTGCCCGGCACCTCGGCGACCTGGATCGGGTTCGGCGTCGCCCCGAGGGCCTTGTACATGCTGAGGTGGTGCTTGGCCGGCTGCGACCTCATGCTCTTGCCCGCGAGGTCGGCGGGGCTCGCGATGAACCGGTCCTTGGCCGCGAAGTGGCGGAAGCCGTTCTCGCCGCGCAGGGCATAGATGAAGCCTGCCTTGCGCATGATCTCGGTCAGCAGCGGCCGCGCGGCGTCGAGCGCCTTGTCCGCCTGGGCGTAGTCGTCGAAGAGGTAGGGGAGCTCGGTCGCGGTCATCTCCGGAACCGCGCTGGCGAGCGCGCCATTGGACACCGCGATACCGCCGACCTTGCCGCTCAGGCACTGGCGCACCGCAGAGGGCTCGCTCTTGGACTGCCAGTAGACCGTCAGCAACAGGCGGCCGTTCGACTCCTTCTTGATGGAGTCCGAGAGCAAGACGAGCAGCTTGCCCCACGGGGAGGCCTTGGGCGCGACGGTGCGGACGCGCACGATGCACGGCGCCTCGGCGGTGCAGGTGAGCGCGCCGGTGTCGTCGTCGGCGAAGGCCGCGGTGGCGGTGAAGCTGGTCAGGGCGAAGGCGGCGCCGGCGAGCGCGAGGACGATGCGTCGGTTCACGAGGGGGCTCCTAGGTTCGGTGCGGTTCGTCGGTGTCGTCGGGGGAGGCGAGCGCGTGGGGCCACATGGAAGGCACGTCGTCGTCACGCGCTGCGAGGAACCGAAGCCCCCGACCGAGCCCGTTCATTCCACGCCGCGCCGCGCGCGCGGTCTCCGGCGGCCGAGCGCGTCACCCCGCGGGGCGCGGCGCTCGAGCCGGGCCGAGCGTCAGTCTTCCTCGACGAGGAAGTCGATCTGATCGAGGTAGTACTTGGCCTTCTTCTGCTCGGCGGCGTTCTCGGCCTCGATCTCGGGAGACTGCGACAGGTCGTACGCGAGCACCTCCTCGAGGGTCGCCTTGAACTTGGCGCGGTCGCCCTGCTTGGCGAGGTTCATCTGGGCGTAGATGACCTTGCTGGCGAGGTACTGCGGGGCGCCCTCGATGCTGCGCTTGAAGTACGCCTCGCTCTTGGGGAGGTCACCGCTCGGGAACGGGATCTTGGTGTAGTACGCGCCGAAGTAGCGGTCGGACGCGTAGTACCAGTACTGCGGATCGAGACGCTGGATGGTGTCCATGATCGCCTTGATGCGGTCCTTGTGGTTGAGGACCTCGACCAGCGACTTCTGCAGCGCATAGCGCCCGAGGTTCGTCGCGTACCAATACATCGCCGGGACGGCGTCCTTGTCGAGCTGCTGCAGCGCGGCGTCGAAGGGCTGGCGCGCGCAGAACTTGGTCCGGTAGCCGGCGTACTTCTGGCCGAGCGCCATCTCGGCCTGGAACTGCCCCTGCTGGTAGTGGTCGAGCATCGCGCCCGCGGCCTTGTCGTCGTGCTCGACCTCCTTCTTGAAGAAGAGGTGGCTGTCCGCGATGAAGTAGTGGCCTCGGGAGAGCTGGATACGGATGTCGGCCCGCGAGGGATCGATCTTCAGCAGCTGGCCCCACAGCGAGACGGCCTTCTCGGCCTCCGCCAGGTCGGCGCGCTGGGCCCACGCGGCGTCGGCCTCCTGCTCGAGGGCCGCCGTGTCCCCCGTCGCGGTGGCGGCCGGGTTGACGTCGCCGCAGATCCCCGACTGGCGACTGGCCCCGCACCCCATGACGGCAAGCGCCGAGACAATCACTCCGAGCTCCAGGAATCGACGCATGCTCCCTCCGAGACGACGCAAGATGTGCTGTATGAGTCCACCGCACAGCGGCGCGGCGCGTGACGGTGCGCGCAGCTGATCCCCGCGATCCACCGCGGTCGGCAGCGGGTCACGGGCACAGTCGCAAAGCGGCGCGCTCCGCGACCGATACGGCGAGATGAGACCGCGCGGTAACACGAGGCGCCGCCGGGTGTCAACGCGGCCCGGCCGCCCGCCGGGCTGTCCTGCGGGTGTATCGGGGTGTGCCACCCGGTTCGTCTCGGAGCGAGGTCGGGCGCCGGAGTGGGTCGGCCCCCGTCCCGCGGTGTGCCATCTGCGACACATCCCACGAGGGGCCCGAGCCCGCAGACCGGCCTCTCGCGCGACCTCGCCCCGTGGCACGGCGCTTGCCTTGGTCCCGAGCATGGACCCGCTCACCACCGCGCTGACGACGCTCCTCGACCCCGGCGGGTGCGATCGCGCCACCGCGCTGCTCGCGCACGTCGGCGCTCCCAGGGGGCTGCTGCGCCTGAGCGCGCCGGCGCTGGTGGCGACTCGGCTCGTCTCGGCGCGGGAAGCGTCCCGCATTGCAGCAGCGGTAGAGCTCTTTGTGCATGCGCTCGAATCGCCCCGCGACGCTGCACTGCAGCATCCGCTCCAGGTGGCGCGCGCCGTCCCCCACCTGTGGACCGAGCCGCTCGAGGAGCTGTGGCTCATCCCGGTCGACCCGCGGCTGCGACCGCTGGCCCGCGACCGGGTCGCGATCGGCGGCCCGGAGCGGTGCGCCGTCGACGCGACCGAGCTCCTCCGCCGGGTGCTCCTCGCGGGGGCCTCCGGGTGTTTTCTCGTCCACAATCACCCGAGCGGCGACCCGACACCGTCGGCGCTCGACGTCCGCTTCACGGCCGAGCTGACGCGCCGCGCCGCGCAGCTCTCCCTGGTCGTGCACGACCACGTGGTCGTGGGCGGGCAGCGCTGGGCGAGCTGCCTCCGGGACGCCGCCGGTTCGGTCCTCGACCCGCTCCCGCAGGACGCCGGCCCGCAGCCCGGTGGAGCGGGGTTTTGAGTCGGTGTCCGCGCGGCGCGAGGCCGCGGTGGCCGGACCGCTACCCGGGCGCCGCGCCCCGCACCCCGCGAAGGAGGCCCGAGAGGCCCGGCTGGCCGACGCGAAGCGGGCCAGGCCGTGGCGACACTGGCCCTGAGCTACAGCTGCTCGACCGCCAGGACCCGCCACCCGGCGCCCTGCTTCATGGCCTTGCCGTCAGGGCCCATGGGCGCCTGTGACGTCGGGTCGGGGTCGTGGCCCTCGGTCCACGCGACCGTGACCCGGACCCGCTTGCCGGCGAGCGTGACGAGCTGGTCGCGGGTCACCTTCTCCGTCGGGCGCAGGACGACGCGCTCGTCGTTCGCCTCGAGGAAGAGCTCGGCTCCGGTGTACGAACGCACGGACTTGATCGGCTCGAGGGCCTCGAAGACGACCGTGCCCTCCTTCGACTCGCCGGCGGTCGGCGTGGGCTCGGTCGGGGGCGCGGTCGGGGGCGCGGCGGGCTCGGCGGGCTCGACGGGCTCGGCGGCGACCGCCGGGGCTGGCGTGGGCGGTGCGGGCGGCTCCCCGCCGGTCTGCGACGAGCCGCAGGCGGAGAGGACGTAGGACGCGATGACGGCGACGAGGAGGGTGTGGCGGCGCATGGGGTTGCTCCTTCGGCGAGGTGTGGGACGACGACGCGTGGTTCGACGAGCCCCCGGTCGGGGCGCAGGCAAAACGCAGGTAAAAGCGGAGGCGGCCGCTGGGTCGCCGCTACCGATTGATGCTGATGGGGATGGTGACGTGGCGGTTGCCGCCCTCGTACACCGGGACCGGGACGCGGTTGAGCGCGGTCTTCACGCAGGCCTTGAAGGCCGCGTTGCGCTTGACCTCGTCGCTCACCGTGATGCTCGCGATCCTGCCTGGGGTAACGGTGAAGCTGATGCGGGTGCCCTTGAACGCCGGATCACGGCGCGCCGCGTCCGCTGCGCACGGGTTCAGGTTCTTCCGGGCGCCGTCGAGCACCCGCTGCAGCTCCACCTGGGAGATACCCTTGACCTGGCCGTCTTCGGTGAAGCTGAGCTTGGTCACCGTCGGGGCGCTCGGCCCGTCCCCCTCCATCGCGATGCCCGCCGTGTCGTACGTCTCAGGCTCGGAGAGGCGCGGCACCACCGTGCCCTGGGCGAGCGTGAGCTGCGGGAGAGCGGGGCGCGCTGCGTCGAGACCGGGGAGCGCGACGACGGCCGGCAGGCGGGCGAGGCGGTCGAGCCCGAGCGGCTGCGCCTGCCCGAGGCGCCAGATGATCCACGCGGCGAGGCCGGCGGCGACCAGCACCCCGATGACGAACAGCGAGAACACCCGGCGACGGCGCTGCCGCGCCCGGGCGAGGCGCCGGACATGGGCCTCGGCTTCGGTGTCGAGGGCCTCCGCGCGCCAGCGGATCTGGCACTTCTCGAAGTAGTCGCGCAGGAGCGCGTGCTCCGCCGCCACGCTCCAGCGACGCGAGGCGAGCGGGAAGACCTGGGTGCCCAGGTCGACCTTCTTCTTCATGATCGCGTCGAGGAGCTCGTCCGTCGAGACCGGACCGTAGTCGTTGCCGTCCTTGCGGTAGAGCCACCGCTCCACCGCGACGATCGACTTCATGCGACGCGTCGAGGGGTTCACCCGGGCTCCTCACCCTGAGGGGGGGGCGCACCGGGCGGAGACGTCGCCGGCCCGGGGCCGCCCGGCTCAACGCGCAGGGGCAGGGAGACGCGCCACCCTCCCGAGGTCTTCGTGAGGGAGAGCTCGGTCGACTCCGGCGGCTCCGCGGGACCTCCCGCGCTCTTCGGGATGCCCCACGCGAAGTGTACGGCGACCCGCGCGCGATCATCGCCGACCGCCACGCTCTCGACCCGGGTGACCCGGTCACCCCGCACGAGCCCGTCGTAGCGCAGCAGTGTCCACGGCTCGATCGTCACCCCCAGCGACGCACTCGCGGCCTGTGCGCGCGCGACCAGGGGCGCCTGGCTCGCTTCGTCGAGGAGCGTCCAGGCGTGCTCGAGCCGGGTGGTCGAAGGACCGCGTCGGTAGTCCTCCAAGGTGCCGACGAACTCCTCCGCGACCTCTTCGGGATCGCGCTCGCGACATCCGGACAGGAGGGTCAGGGCCAGAAGAATCGCGATCGAACGTCCCATCCCGTGCAGAATACCGCCAACCTCCCGGCGGGTGTCAACGCCAGGCTTCACCCGGGCGCACCCCAACGCGTCCCGCGGTGCCGAGACTACGCCGCCACCGCTTGCCGCGCGGGCCCTGTCGTTGCTATCAAGGAGGCGTGATGCGACTCGCCAAAGGTCTCCTCCTCGCCGCCGCCCTCGCGAGCGCCTCCTGTGCATCGCAGCATGCCGAAGAACCCGGCGTGGTCGAGGCGTTGAACAGCACCATCGCGGCGCTGCAGCACGCCGACATGGACGCGCTCTGGGCTCTGACCGACCCGGGCTCCCAGCAGGAGCTCATCGCGCTCGTTCGCACCCTCCACGCCGCGCTCCAGCGCGTCCCGGAGGTCTACGGCGACGGCGCCCAGGCGGCCACGGCGCGGATCGCCCTCGGCGAGGGGCTCGTCGACACGATCTTCCCCGACGAGGACCGCGCCGGCCCCAAGCTGCTGGCGCGACTGCTCACCCCCGATCAGATGCGCTTCGACGGCCACGCGATGGACGGCGTGAACCACCACGACGTCACCCTCGACGCGACCCACGAGCCAATGAAGGCCATCGTCCACTCGTCCGCCGGCGAGAGCTTCGGGTTTATTAGGACCGAGGGCGGATGGCGTTCGCTCCTCGTGCGGGACGTCATCCTCGCGTCCGCGACGGTCCGGACCCTCACCGACAGCGCCGCCAAGATCGAGCGCGCAGCGACCGAGCGCGAGGCCGCCTGGCGCCAGGGTCGCGATCCTCAGACCCCGCAAGGAGCCTACAACCTGGCCCGCGCAGCGCTCGCGGAGCAGCCCGTGAACACCAAGGTCCTCTACAGCCTCGTCGATGACGAGGCGCGCGCGGCCGTGCTCGCCGCCCTCCAACGGAGTCGCGAGGTGCAGCGTGACGTTCAGCGTCGCACGACCCGGCGCCAGCGCCGCAAGGCGTACGAAGACGCCGGGCTCGCGATGTACGTGGACGCGAAGAGCGACCGCGAGCTCTACGCGCGCTGGGCGCGGACCGACGGCTGGAAGCCACCGCTGGCCGCGACCGACGACCCAGTCCGGGTCGACGGCGACCCGACCAGCGGCCGGGTCACGGTCGTCACCGCCTCGGACGCGCGCGTACCGATGGTGAGGGGCGATGACGGGTTCTGGCACATCGCCGATCAGGCGCCCGTCCTCGAGGCGGCGTTGAAGGCCCCGTTCGAGCCGGCTGCGCCCTGACCGTCCGCTCGCCCGGGACCACCGTCGCGGGTGAGACCGAGCGTCGGGCGGCGCCTCAAATCACGCCGCGGACTCGGGCGCCACGTCCAGCCCGAAGGCCTGGTGCAGCAGGCGCACGGCGAGCTCGGTGTAGGCCTCCTCGATCACCACGCTGATCTTGATCTCCGAGGTCGTGATCATCTGGATGTTCATCCCGGCACCGCTCAGGACCCGGAACATCTTGGCGGCGACCCCGGAGTGGCTCCGCATGCCGACGCCGACGACGCTGACCTTGGCGATGTTGGTGTCCGCCCGCACCTCGCTCGCGCCCAGGCGCGCGGAGCCGGCCTCCATCAAGGAGACCGCCTCGACCGCGCTCTCCTTCGGCACGGTGAAGGTCAGATCGGTGTGACCATGCTCGTGCGAGGCGTTCTGGATGATCATGTCGACGACGATCTCGGCGTCGGCCAGCGCGTCGAACACCGTGGCCGCGACGCCGGGCCGATCGGGGACACCGAGGACCGAGATGCGCGCCTCGCTCCTGTCGTAGGTCACGGCACGAACGACAACCTGCTCCATCGTCTCCTCCTCGGGCACGACCCACGATCCCTCGCTCTCGTCGAAGCTCGAGCGGACGTGGATGGGGACCTCGTACTTCATGCCGAACTCGACCGAGCGCGTCTGCAGCACCTTGGCGCCGAGCGAGGCGAGCTCCAGCATCTCCTCGTAGGAGATGCGGGGGATCTTGCGAGCACCGCGGACGAGGTTGGGATCCGCGGTGTAGATGCCGTCGACGTCGGTGTAGATCTCGCAGACGTCGGCCTTGAGGGCGGCCGCCAGCGCGACCGCCGTCGTGTCGCTGCCGCCGCGGCCGAGGGTCGTGATGTTGCCGGCCTTGTCGATGCCCTGAAAGCCCGCCACGACCGCCACGTGGCCGGCCGCGAGGGTGGCCCGCAGCACGTCCGAGCCGACGCTCTCGATGCGCGCGCGGCTGTGGGTCGTGTCGGTGATCATCGAGATCTGGTGACCCAAGAACGATCGCGCCGGGACCCCGGCGCGATCGAGCGCGAGGGCGAGGAGCGCGATCGCGACCTGCTCACCCGAGGCGAGGAGGACGTCGTACTCGCGTCCGATCGGCTGCGCGTCGATCTCGTACGCGAGCTTGACGAGGCGGTTCGTCTCCCCCGCCATCGCGCTGACCACCACCACGACGTCGTTGCCGGCCGCGCGGGTGCGAGCCACGCGGGCCGCGACGTTCTTGATTCGCTCGGTGGTGCCGACCGACGTGCCGCCGAACTTCTGTACGATCAGGGCCATAGCCCTTCCTCCGCGCCCCACCCGCCGTGGGATCCGGGGCTCATGGGCGGGTGTAGACGCTTGCGGGCAGGACGTCAAAGACCTTCCAGCCCCCGTCCTCCCGCACCAGGACGACCGTCGACTCGCCGACCGCGGCGCGCACGCGCGCTCGATCGATCCACGTCAGCGGCGCGGGACCGCCTCGCAACCCCTGGGCCAGCGCGATCCAGCGCGCGCGCGTCGCAGGGGCGTCGAAGGCCGCCGCGAGGCGATCGGCGGTCCACATCGGTCGGTCGCGCTGGGGCAGGAGGTTGAGGAGGGCGCGGTAGTCGCGCGACAAGATCGCGAGCGCGAAGCTCGTCAGCGCCTCCTCCGGGGTCCCCGCGCGCATCAGCCCGAGGACGCCGGCGCGGATCTGCCAGCCGCTGGCCGCGCGCTCGAGGACGAGCGCCCCGCCCGCGCGCTCCCAGCGCGCCGAGCGGCTGAGCTCGACCGCGTCGACGGGAGCCGCGACGTCAGCGGCCCGCGGCCACTGCGGGGCGACCACGCGGGCCTCCGGCGTCAGGAGCGCGTGCGCCTGGGCGAGATCCCCGGCGCGGATCGCCGCCACCTGGGCGTCGACCACCTCGACCGGGGTCACCGGCGCGGACGACGCGCATGCGACGCCCAGGGTGAGCATGACAACGAGAGCGGGGACGATGCTACGCACGGTAAGAGGTATACTACGCGAGTCGCTTCCGCGGCACCGCCCGAGTGTGCTATCGGCCGAAAGCGCTGTGAATGAGGTAGACCGACCACGATGACGGAGACCCACGAGCCCTGGGAGGAGCGCCTCGAGCAGTACCTGCACGAGAAGGGGCTTCGCATGACCCGCCAGCGCCTCGCCATCGCCCGCGAGTTCTTCGCCATCACCGGTCACCCGAACATAGACGAGCTGTGCGCCCGGGTCCGCCGCGCCGACCCGAGCATCGGGCAAGCGACCGTCTATCGGACGCTGAAGCTCTTCGTGGACTCCGGGCTCGCCAACCAGTCGCGCTTTGGCGACGGGCCCGCGCGCTACGAGTCCGCGGATGTCGACCACCACGACCACCTGATCTGCGTCGACTGCGGGCGCATCGTGGAGTTCCGCAACGACACCATCGAGCGCCTGCAGGAGAAGATCGCGGCGGCGCACGGGTTCGAGATGACCGATCACGAGATGGTCATCTACGGGCACTGCAGCACGCCGGCCTGCGTGGCACGGCGATCACAAAAGGCGAAAGCCGCCGCGGACTGACTTCGCAGCCGCACATCAACCGCGCGCGTCGCATTGCAGCTGGGACACCCCGAGGAGGGGCCAGATGGGACAGGACAGAGGCCCTCGCGTCATCAAGCGCTACGCCAACCGCAAGCTCTACGACATGTCGGAGAGCTGCTACATCACCCACGACGAGATCGCGGCGTTGGTGCAAGAGGGCGAGGAGGTGCGGATCATCGACAACCGCACCAAGGAAGACCTGACGAGCGCGACGTTGACGCAGATCCTGTTCGACAAGGAGCGGCGCGCGCGGATGCTGCCCATCGACACGCTGCGAAACCTCTTCCTGCACTCGAACGAGTTCATCCAGCGCCACATCACCCAGCCGGTCACGAACCTCCGGGATGAGGCCGAGAAGAAGGTTAGCAAGGTGTTCCGAGGCCGCGGCGGCGAGAAGGAGGCCGCGTTCGTCGAGCCGGAGCCGGAGCCCGAGCCCGAGCCGATCCCAGAGCCCCGCGCGAAGGCGACCGACGCGCTGCGCGAGTGGGTGAACGGCACCCAGTTGGCCTACGAGAGCCTGCAGCGCAACGTCGAGGACCGCTGGAGCGTCGTCACGAAGTACCTGGGCCAGTTCGACGTGAACCATCGTCGGATCGTCGCGCTCGAGCGCCGGGTGGCCGAGCTCGAGGCCGAGCTCGACGAGGTGACGGGCCGCGAGCGGCGCCGCGACCACGAGGTTCCGGCCGAGGTCGAGCCGGACGCGTGAGCGCGCTCGACCCAGCGCTCCCCACCCGCGCCGGCGGTGGCCGGCCCGGGCGTCGGGGGCGATGGACGCTCCTGCGGGGTGTCCTCGCCGGGGTGGCGCTCATCGGTGCTGTCGGCCTTGGCGGGGCGGACGCGCACGCCGGCGTCGAGCTCGCCCCCCTGGTGACCCGCGGGGCGACCGGCCTGGACTACGACGCGGCGGCGCTCGACGCCCTCGTCGGAGACCTCGGCGCCGCCGCGCGGCCGGGGCTCGGTGGCCCGACCGCGACGATCGGCGCCCTCGGTTTCACGTTCGGATACCAGCTGGCCTACACCCCCGTGAGCGAGCGCGCCGCGTGGGACCTCGCGAGCCGAGGTACGGCGCCGGACGCCTTGGTGGCGTCGGAGTTCTTCCTGCGCAAGGGCCTCCCGCTGTCCATGGAGCTCGGCGTGGCGCTGGCCTGGTTGCACGCGATCGACCTTCAGGTCGCGTCGCTCGAGCTGAAGTGGGCGTTCGTCGAGGGGCTCGACGGCCTGCCCGACCTTGGCGCCCGGATCCACGTCAGCGGGCTCTTCGGTCTGCGCGACATCACCGTGGTAGCCGCCGGGGCCGACGTGACCATCGGCAAGCGCTTCGGCCTCGGTGGCGCCCTGCGGATCGCGCCATACGCCGGCTACGCGTTCGGCTTCGCCCACGGAGTACCCCGCCCGATCGGCGTCGTGCTCGCAGGCGACGTCGAGGCGACCACCGCCATCCTCCCCGCCACCAACGTGCTGTCCCACCGCGGTCTGCTCGGCCTGGAGCTCGGGCTCAGCTACGGAACCCTCGGCGTGGAGGCGAGCCTCGGGTCGACGACGACGATCACCATCCGGATCGGGGCGTCGCTCTGAGAGGGACGCCCCGTCGCGTCGGTCGATGTCCGCGTCTCGGGTGTACACCGCTCTCCCGCGGCCCCCGAGGCGGACCGGAGAGAATCGGGTGAGCGCTGCCGCAAGCGGCACCGCCCGCGGTCGCTGGAGCGAGCGCGGGCGGTGGCTTGAAGCGTCGACCATATTTACTTGAGCGAGAACTTGAGCTCGCACTCACCGATGCGGAGCTTGTCCTGGTCGCGCAGGAACTGCTTGGTGATCTTGTTGCCGTTGACGAACGTCCCGTTGGTCGACCCGAAGTCCGCGAGCTCGAAGCGCATGTCTTCGATCTTGATGCCCGCGTGGCGCTTCGAGACGCCGGCCTCCTGGATGACGATCGTGTTACCCGCGATCGCGCCGATCGTCGTCACGTCCTCGGTCAGGAAGAACTCCGCGCCCGCGTACTGCCCGCCCGTGCAGGTGAGCTTGCCCTTGTACGGCCCGACGAACTCCTCCTCCTCTTCGACGTACACCGGGCGGTTCGCGCGCCGCGCCGCCATCGCTTTGAAGAGCTTGATGAGCAGGAAGATCCCGAGCAGCGACCCGAGGACGACCGCCACGATGATGATGATCCCCATCGGATCGAACGGCCTCGCCGGCCACTTGATGGGGTTGGCGCTGATGTACTTGCCGGGGCCGGCCGTCGTCATCATCTCGAGCCGGAAGTTCACCGGCTTGTCGCTACCGCCGTACTCCTTCGGCTTGAAGGTCATGACGTACTGGTTTTTGATCTCCCGCGACAGCTTCTCGAGCTCGGTCGCGATGCCGTCCTCGGTCTCGACCTCACTGATGTTGCGGTAGATGCCGCCGGTCTTCTGGGCCAAGGTGTTGAGGTGCACGAGTGGGTCCGGCGTGTCGAGGGTGTAGCCCAGCACGTAGACCTTCGCGTTGCCCGCCGTGACCGCCGTCTCGACGATGTCCGTGATGCGCTTCTCGAGCAGGCTCGAGTTCTCGAGGTAGCGGTCCTTACCATCGCTCATCACGACGACGAGGCGCCGACGCGGTAGGCTCGAGGAGTTCTCGTTGACGTCCTCGACCACCTTCTTGATGGCGTTGTAGAGGCCCGGCGGCTGGGTGCTGTCCTTGTCGCCCGGCTTGATCCGCTCGAGCTGATCGGCGGCCGCCCCCTGGTTCTGGCCCCACGACTGGACCTTCTTGATCCCCTCCTCGTTGTAGTACCAGACGGTCGTCCAGTCCTGGTCGCTGAGGTTGTTGAGGAAGGCCTTGTAGCCGCGTTTCGATGCATCGAGGATGTCCGGCGACGCCGTCCCCTCGATCTTGTAGGCGTAGCTCTGGTGTGCAGCGACCAGGAGCGCGATGGCGACCGGCTCGTTGGCCTCCTTCACCGTCTCGATCTTGAGATCGCCGGCGACCTCGTTGTCCTCGACGAAGACCTTGACGTCCTGGATCCCGTCCTTGGGGACGACCAGGTAGTTGTCGTCGAGCACGTCGACGAAGAACCTCACGAAGCCCTTGTCTTCCTTCAACCAGTCGGAGTCGTCGAAGTAGTCGAACGACACCTTCGCGGCCAGCGCCGGGGCGCTCAGCCCGATGAGGAGCACCAGGGCAAGGAATAGGCGTCCAGGACGCAACGCAGCACTCAGCGACACAGCTCGCCTCCAAGAAAAATTCTGAATCCCTGTTGGATTATGCCCGGGCCATGAACAGATGCAACCGCGCCTGGCCACCGGCGGAGAGAGCGCGAGGCGGACGCCCCGAGCCATGTTGCCAACCGGAGCGCTGACGCTGGTTGCGCTCCGGGTCCGTGCCCTTCCCTACACGAGCGACCCGCTCACGCGGCTGGAGACCTCGCGTGGGGATGCCCGCCACGCCCACCGACCTCAGTAGAGAGACTTGAACTTCAGCTCGGTCCGCCCGAGCCGCACCCTGTCGTTGTCGATCAGCTCTTCTTTGCTGACGCGCGTCTCGTTGACGTAGGTGCCGTTGGTCGAGTCGAGGTCGACGAGCACGAACATCCCCTCTTCGTGCCGCAGGACGGCGTGACGAGAGGACATGTACTGGTCGGTGAGCACGATGTCGGCGTCCGCAGCGGTGCCGATCATGTTCTTGCCGTCGACGATGCGGAAGTCCTGGCCCTTGAGCGCACCGTTGAGCGCGACGAGCCAGCCGACACAGGACTTGGTGCCGGGTTCTTCCATGACCTGGATGAACTGCGTCTTGTCGCCGAAGCTCGCCGCCTCGGGCTCGACCGCCGCCATCGCAGGTTGAGACTGCGCCTGCTTCTTACCTTTGCCGAACAGCCCCATACCCTCGTCCTTCTTCTGCGCCGCTGGCTGGTCCTTCTCCTGTCCTCCGCCGGCCGCCTTCTTCTTGGCGGCCCCCTTCGCCTTGTTCGTGGCACCCTTGAGGCCCTGGTTCACCTTGGCGGAGGCCTTCATCTTGGCCTTCGCCTGGGCGCCCATGACCTTGCCCTTCGCCTGGGCTTGGACCCCAGTCATCTTCTGGCGAGCGAGATTCTTGAAGAAGTCCCAAACCATAACCGACCACTGACCCGAATGAGCGGGCCCCCCGAGACAAACCTGGGATCAAGAGATACCGAGGTCGCGCAAGATGACAAGTACCGCACATCAGCCGCGTGCCATGCGCACCGCGATGTCGCTCCATCATCGCACCCAGCGCGTGTCCATGCAAACCCAGCCCCCCTCGTTCGCGGTCGCTGGCGCGCTCGTCGGCGACCCGCCCACGATCGTGGCCCCTCACGCCCCCTCGGTCACCGTCGCTGCACCGCATACGCGAGGCGGTCAGAAGCTCCCGAATGGGATCACGACCACCAGCGATGCACCGCACGAGAGCCCCCGCCAGCTCCCCGCAGCTCCAAGACGCGGAAGGCCCACCCCCGTCACCGGAGATGGGCCGTCCTGGATCAGCGGTCGACGCGGACCGACTACTGCGGCTGGTAGAACCAGATCCGGTAGAGGTTGAGGTCGCGCTCGGCGGTGACCGGCGACTGACGGATCGTGAGGAAGGTGTCCGTCACGTACTCCGCCGGGATCCGGTAGGGCCAGTTGCGCCAACGGAACTTGCGGTCGTCACCCGAGCACACCATCGTCCCGGTCTTCTTGCCGTTGGCGAGGATCTCCGCCTCCCAGTCGCCCTTGACGTAGTCCATGCGGATGAACATCAGGACGTCCTTGTTGGGCGTCACGTTGGAGATCTCCCACTCGGCGTAGCCGCCCTCGTAGGCGACGCCCGTGTCCTCCACGATCACGCCGTCGGGGTACTTCAGCTTCTGGCGCGTGCGGTACTTGTCCTTCGAGTCGACGATGCGGAACTTGTGCTGCTGCTCCGAGCCCTTGTCGAGCACGTCGATCATGTCGGCGCGGCGCAGCTTGACGCCGTCGATCTCGATGACGTCGCCGAAGTCGTCGCTCTTGACCTTGATCTTCTCGAGCACCTCCTCGTCAGCCGCCTTGGCCGCCGACTCGACCTTCTTCTTCACGGCCTTGCCGCCGAAGATGGTCTGCAGGTTCTCGGTGCTCTTCTTCTGGTAACCCATGACGTTGGTCAGGGTCTCCTGGTTGAACTGTCCCTCCTGGTGCATGCCCTGGAGCAGCTCCACGTGCTTCTTGAAGGACGCGAACTCCTTCTTCGCCGAGTACTGCGGGTAGTTGTCCTCGACGTCCGCGATGAGCTCCTCCTGCATGCCGAAGATGGAGGCGAACAGGTCGTAGAGGTTGCGCTCATCGACGAGGTTGCAGCGCAGCAGCATGTCGAGCGAGTTCATCGCCCCGTTGACGTTGCCGGCAGAGAGGATGCGCATCTTGCTGTACATGTGCGAGTAGACGCCCTTGGCGCCCTGGAGCACGTCCGCCAGCTCGTTGAGCGCCTTCGGGTCCATCGTGCTGCCCACGACGCCGGCGACCGGAACGAAGCGCAGGTCGATCTCGTTGGGCTTCGGCTCGAGGCCGTCCTTCGCGTCCGTGATGCGCTTGACGTCCTTCGTCATGAAGACGCGGCACAGCTCGATCTCACGGGTGATGTCGGGCTCGGTGATGATCGCCTCGACCTTGAACCCCTCGGCGATCCGCCGGTGGCCCTTGTACTCGAGGTTCGCCCGGTAGCTCACGAAGTCCGTGAGCTCCTCGACGTACTTCGCGACGACGTAGACGGTCTGCGGGAGCTTGAAGTCCCCCGGATCGATCGTCTTGATGGTCGGCTCCGCGATGTAGATCTCGTTGCCGTCGCCGTCGACGGCGTAGCCTGGGGCTACCTCGACCGACATGTCGGCGCGACCGCGCGCGGACACCTTCAAGCCACCCATGACGCGCGGAACGACGCCCGGACCGTGCATGAGGCGATTGTGGAGCTTGTGCTTCTCCACCTGGTACTTGACCAGGTCGTTCCAGTCGTCGGCCGTCGTCTGGAAGCCAGTGAAGAAGTTGATCCGCTTGTAGCCCTTTGAATCCTCGGCCATCACCTACTCCTTGGGCGTCTCACGCTTCTTGGTCTTCGTGTTATCGGTGCCGCTCCGGTCCGCGTCCGCAGGCTCCGTGCTTCGCGTGAGCGGGGTCTTCTTCAGCGTCGTCTTGGGGCGCTTCGTTGCGCCCTCGACCGGCGCGTCGCCATCCTCTGTCGCGTCCTCCGCCTCCATATAGAGGAGGCCGGAAGACTCCTGACCCGGCTCGACGCCGCCGAACGGCGTCCCGTCCATCCCGATCCCGATCCCGATCCCGAGGGCGGCGCCCTCGCCTTCCGGTCCGGCCATGCCGATGGACATGAACGTCCCCATCACCCCGGACTCCGCCTCGTCGCTAAACGCGAGGAAGTAGCTCGTGTGAGCGGGCTTCTGGCTCTGGATGATCTGGTGGATCTTGATGATCTCGTCTTCGCGCGTCCCCGACGCCGGCTTGTCGAGCCGCACGACGAAGCAGTGCGCGAGGTTCATCGGCGGCAGGATGACGGTGTCATCGCCGACCGTCGAGTTGACCCCGATGCGGAAGCCCTGGAAGGGCCACGCGTTCTCCTCAATCTCGACGTTGGCCGCCGCGTAGATGCGGACGAACTCGCGGATGGCCTTCGCCGTCCCCCGATCCGGGAACAGCCGCGCCGCCGCCATCAACATCTGGCGACGCTGCAGCGTCGACCAGTCCGGGTTCAGCGAGATCGCGAGCCAGCTCGCCAACCACGGCAAGAACTCCGGATCGGTCGTGCGCGGATCGAAGAGGTCGTGGACGTCGTCGAGCCGGCGCGAGACCCCGTCATAGACGCTCTGAACGATGTAGAGGAAGCCCTTGAGCCAGGACGCGCCGTCCAGCGCCTCCTGCTGGTAGACTTGGGGCAGGTACTGAACCAGGCTCGTCCGGTTGACGCGGAGCTGCACCTCCACGTCCCGGGCGATGAGCATCCCCGGCCGAGGGAACTGGTCGACGACGGCGTACTCGTCGACGTAGTCCTCGGTGTAATGCACCTTGGTCTTCTCGAACCCAGCGTTCGAGAGGACGATCCGGGCGTCATCGACGTGTAGGCCGAGGACCTCCGGGATCGCTACGCGGCGCGTGACGCCGCGCCCGCGTGGGTCAGACGATACGGTCATGCGCCTTCTCGACGACGTCTACGTTTACGAGGTGGATGAGCTGGTCGTCAGCCACTCGCAGCTGTTCGACCTCGATGCCCCCGCGCGCCTCGTCATAGATCCTGATCTTGTCGACCAGGTCGACGCCGTCGACGCTCTCGACGACCTGATAGAGATCGACCTTGAGCAGCGACCGCCCGAAGGGCCACCCCTTGGCGCCTCGCCACCCGAGGAGCGGATGGAGGAAGCGCTGCACCTCGCGCTCGATGTTCTTCTTGATGCGATCGGTCGCGCCGCTCTGCGCACACACGATCTCGATCCGCAGCGAGCACTCCGCGTACGACGGGCGGACGACGTTGACCACCGTCGACACGAGCCGCCGCTGGTTCAGGTACTGGCGAACCCGCTTGAGGAGCTCGACCGTCGGGACGGGCTTCTCCCGGAGGTCGTCGCTTCCGGCCCGAGGGACCACGATCACGGTCACCTCGCCCTCGCGCGCCGATGACGGGAGACACTTCACCCGCGCCACCGAGTTCGACGCCTCCCGCGCCAGCCACTCGAAGTCATCGACCGTCACGGCGCGGTTGCGCGCCTTGATCATGTGGGGGGCCCGAACCTTCGCCTCCTCCACCGTCTCCATGTCGCAGCCACCCTGGGCGCCGTACGGGTTGGACACGGTGTCGATGAAGGCGAGCGAGTGAAGCATGTCGCAGATCGCACCGGCGGGCACGTTCCCGGCCGCGCCGCCGCCGATCTGATACATCTGCGCCCGAACGTTCTTCTCGCCCTTGGGCGGGATCATCCCGTTGACGCCGTCGCCGAACTTGATCTCGCCGGTGACGATGTCCTTGATGTAGACGCGGTCGCGGTGGCCCTTGTCGTAGAAGCTGTCGACGGGCTGCCAACGCACCCAGAAGCCACCCCAGTCCGGGTCCGGCTCGACCGGCGTCGTCCCCCAGATCTCCTTGAGATCCTCGAGTTCACCGGCGGGCGGCGACTCGTTCTCACGGACGACGAGCACCTCGCCGTCCAAGACGGGACCCTGCGGGAAGTGGAAGAACTGATTCGGGGTCCCCTGGCTCGTCCCGATGTGGGTGTTACCAAACGTGGTCACGTTCTTCACGTGGACGGCGTTCAACATGATGCGGTTGCACCGGGGCGGCTCGTCGTAGCCCCCCATCTCGAGCCGCGCCCGCATCCAGTAGACGCTCTCACCGAAGCGGCGCGAGCTCCGGAAGTCGGTCGGCCCCACGAACTCGACGAACCCCGCCTGGGTGAAGTTCTCCGTCGTGTCGCGCGGGGTCAAAAGCCCCCACCCGCGGCCGTTCCAGTACTCCCAGACGACCCGCTGCTCGATGTAGCCGTCACTCCGGTCGTCGAACGACCGCAGCGCGGCGCGCCCGCCGGTCCCCTCGAGCTCCAGCATGTTGAAGTACACGCTACAGCGCTCGTTCGGGAACGGGTTCTCCCAGCCGAGATAGAGCGTCGGAGACTCCTCCGCGACCGGCTGGAAGACCTGGAACGGCTTGTACTCCTGCGAGGCCAGCTTCGAGTTGTCCGTGAAGACGAAGTCGTTGTAGACGAGGACGTTCTTCAGGGCGTGCGGCTGCTCCTGGAACTTGAAGACGACCTCCTTGAACCACGGGGGCCGGAGCGGGTTCTCGTCCCGCCACACCCAGGTGTCGTCCTCGAGCACGTAGGTGCCAGGGGTGCCGAAGTTCCCCGTCTCGATGCGGCACCGGATGAACAGCGCCTCGTTGCCCTCGACGTCGGTCTCCCCCATGTCCTTGGGGCGCTGGAAGGTGATGTCTCCGCTCTCGGTGAAGCACCGCGTCCCGTCGAAGAAGTCGAACTCGCTCTCCGGGTGGTCCGGCTCGGCCCACTTGACGCGACCGAGGACCTTCCAGCGCTTGCCGGTGTGGTACTCCCAGCGCAGCACGAGATCGTGCGACGGCCGCGCGACGTCGGCGAGCGCCTGGTCCGAGAGCGTCACCTCGAGCTTCACGATCGAGTCCGGCTGCGAGAGCGCGTCGCTCGACCCGAAGTAGAAGGTCGAGTCGATCTGCGGCTCCTTGCCAAACGGCGCGAAGTTCTTGTCGAGATCGAGGTTGGTGAAGATGTCGCCCTCGGAGTTGCACAGGGCGTGCTCCGGGACGATGCCCTCACCGAGGATCTCGATGCGAGCCGTGATCGTGTCGACGACCGTCTCTTCGTCGTTGTGGGGCACCTCGAAGAGTCGGCCGCGCACCCAGAACGTCTCGATGTCGTTGACGTTCACCTTCTCGTAGTCCGGCGCCCCGGCGAAGGCACACGTGTTGCGCTCGAGGTCCACAGAGGCGCCGCCCATCTCCTTCCAGCGACTGCCGTCCCAGTACTCCCACTCGAGGAGCTCGTGGAACTGCCGGTCCCCGCCTCCCTGGGCCTCGAAGCGCATGATGAGGATGGAGTCCTCGTTGAACGCGCCGAGCCGGTCGTCGCCGAGATAGAGGTAGCGCTCGATGCTGCGAGCGCCGCCGAAGATCTCGAACGCCCCCGCCTCGCCATTGGACGCCAACGTGTTGTCGGCGAACATCTTGGCGTGCTGGCTCATGCACCGGAGGAGCCGGTTGTTCAAGCCGACGAGGTCCCGCTCGGTCTCGAAGGTCAGCGGCGGCAGGTCCCCGTCCGGCTTCGTCGCGACGCGCGTGCCGGCCTCGATGACCACCATGTCCGTCTTCTCGCTGATCGCGAACTGGACGATCGTGCGCGCTGGCTGCGGCGGCCGCAGGCGTATCCCCATCATGTTGAGGAACGCCAGGTAGTTGTTGTCCGGGACCCGGTTCAATCGGTAGATGACGAGCTCCGTCATCCACGCGAAGAGCTCGAGCAGGGTGATGCCCGGATCGCTCTTGTTGAAGTTGGTCCAATCCGGGCAATACTGCGGGATCAGCCGAATCGCTTCTTCGACGATGTCTTCGAACTTGCGGTCGTCGAGGTTGGGAGTCGGAATCATAGGTCTTGTTCCCTACGCAGGTAGAACGGATAGACCAGGTTCATGAGGTTGTTGGTCGATCGCACTTTGTAGTCGATGATGATGAGGATCGTGTTCTCGGATGTTGGATCTGGGTACGCCTCCACCGAGGTCTCTTCGATCCGTGGCTCCCACTTCGTGAGGGCCTGATCGACGTAGAACGCGACCATCGAGCAGGTGTTCGCGTCCACGGGATGGAAGACGAGCTCATGGATCTGGCATCCGAACTCCGGGCTCATCACCCGCTCGCCGACCGCCGTTCCCAGGATGAGACGTATCGCCTCCGCTACGCTCCTCTCACCCGTCGAGGTCTCGACCATGCCGCGGCCGTCGACCCTCATCGGGAAGGCGAAGCCCTTTCCGAGGAAGTTTTTCATCTGACCTAGGCTCCGCTGCAGGGGCAACCCCGCCTACCTGAACTTGCCTTCGAAGAACTTGCCACAGCTCGGACACTCGACGCGGATGCCCCCCTCGTCGAACTCGGGGACTTGAAGAGGTCCCCCACCACAGAACGGGCATTCGTGCCCTTCCGTCCGGCCGCTCAGGATCTCGTCGAGAACGTCCTGCAACAGGGCGTACTCGTCGGATTGGGATTCGTGCATGGACCCTCCCTGTTGGGCGACCGAGGTGCGTGCAGCCGAGAGGCATCATAGAGAAGCCACGGGACCTGTCAACCGACCCCCAGACTAGACCTAAGGTCCCGTTTTCGAGACGGAATCGAGCGATTCGCGCGGCTGGGAGGGGCCGGTTTTCTGGTCAGAACCACAACCCTCGACGACCGCGACCGCTCGACCCGCGCCAACGCCGACCCAAAAAAGAAGAGAGCGTGCTCGATGGCCGAGCACGCTCTCTGAAGAGGATCGGAACTGCGCCGCGCGATCAGCTCGGGGAGGCGTTTCGCGCGAGCTTCAGGTAGCTGCGGTAGGGCTTCGGCGCTCCAGCGATGTACACGTGTTGGCACGACTCCACGATGTACTCACCGCTGAACCACTTGCCGAAGTCCTCCATCTTGACCTTGCAGCCGGCGTGGATCTTGGGCCGGCCCTCGATCACGACGTCCGCGGTCATCCAGTCCATGGCGAGCTTGTTGAGGATCGAGGCCGCGACCTCCTTCGCCTCGCCGTCGTCGAGCACGGGCAGGTCTACGATCGACAGCACGCGCCCACCCTGAAATGCGCTCGTCTGCTCGACACCGGACTTCCCACCACCGATGAGCGGTGTGACCTCGGCCTTGGTCGCCACGCCCTTGATCGGCTTCTTGTCCGTCATGTGCCAGCCGTGCACCTCGACCTTCGAGCACTGACGCACCGTCGACATCCTGAAGTCTGCCGACACCGCGACCGCATGCTCGGACGGCTTCCCAGGAGGCTTGTCCCGGTAGACGGTCAGCACCATCTCACCCGACGCGGGCTTCAGTGACACCTTCTTCGGGTCCTTGTGGGACTGCGCGTCCCACCCCATCCCGAAGCTCCCGACCACCTGCTGGATGAACTGGTAGTCGTTGAGGTTGTACTGAGCGATGTACTCGAGCTTCGACGTCGCGTTCTTCGTCTCGGCCGAGAGCCCGTCGCTCCCACCACCGAGCTTGCCGGAGTCGCTGACGACCGACCCGAGGACCGTGCCCGGGTTCTGATCGGTCTTGTGACCGTCGCCGAACGTGCGCGATCCCGTGCCCCGGGTCAGCCGGTGCGTGAAGTCGTAGCCCGAGAACGTCAGGTGGAGCTTCGAGGCCGAGAAGTGTGGCTCGACGTAGCTCACCTCACCCTTGGCGACGGTCTCCTTGGTCCCATAGCCAAGCGCGATCTCGACCTCGGTGCCCGGCTTGATGGCGTCGAGCGCCTTCATCTCGTTGAACTCCGACGCTTGGAGCTGGACCGAGAAGAAGTCGGGACTATCGAGGCGCTGGTCGACCTGGATCCGCTGAATGTAGCGCCCGTGCTTCGACTCGAGCCCGCCGATTTTAGTCGCGCCGGCGACCTTGACCTCGATCTGGAGTTCTGCTTGCTCTCCCATTGGTCACCCTCTTGCGAACTCGGCCAGCTGGCCTACTTCAGGATCGGCGGCACGAGGAGCTTCATCCCGGGCTTGAGGCTCATCGGATCGTCGAGGTTGTTCGTCTTTGCGATACGACGCCACTCACGCGGATCGTCGTACTCCCGCGTCGCGATCACCTGCAGCGTGTCACCACGCTTCACGGTGTAAAGCTTCGCGTGGTCCGGAGAACGCTTGTCGTTCATCCGCGCTTCTTCGTCCTTCGTGAGCGCCTGCTCGAGGCCGAGCGAGACCTTGGCCCGCACCGGCGTCGCGTCAGGAAGGAACATCGTGTAGTCCACCGTGAGCTTGGTCACGTAGAACTTGTACTCCTTCTTCAGCTCCGTCGAACCGGTGAACTGACCCCACACGAACGTGCACACGGGCAGGTAGTGGGTCTCATTCACGTAGTCGAGGAGCCGCTCGAGCTTGTCGATGTACGTCTTACGGACCGACGTCCGGCTGTCGTACGTGTCGAACCACATCTCGCCGAGCTTGATGCACAGCGGGTACGTCATGACGTACTTCGCCTCGGCCTTGCCCTGGTTCGACTCGTCTTTCTCGAGCTTCGCCTCCTTCTCGACCGTGATCGAGGAGGGGTTGAGGAAGAACTCCATCTCTCCGAGCTGAGAGCTGCAGGCGACCTCCTTGTACCAAACGAGCTTCGCCTTCACCAACTGAGCCCCGAAGAGCGCCCCGCTGAACTGGTCGACGACCTTGATCGCGGCCGCCGCTGCCTTGTCTATCAGTGCCATACCCCGATCCTCTCCTTGTTCCGGCCCATGATCTGAGCGACCCGTGACGCCATCTCGATGGCCAACTGGTCCAACGCCTGCTCACTCAAGCCGGCCTGCGACTTGTTCTGAGCGCCCTCGCCACCCGAGCTCCCCTGGCTCTTGTTCTGCCGGCCAGGGCGGGCCTCGGTGGTCGCGCTCCGCAGCGCGGTCTGCGCGACCGCCTTCGCCGCGGGAGCGATGAGCGGGAGCGGTGTCCGCGCCGAGGCCTGGTTGTTGCTGACGATGGCCGACGCCAGCTTGCCGAGATCGGCATGAGTCGTCTGCGCTCGCGAGCCGGTCTCGACGAAACGCCAGTCGGTCCGCCGCAGTGCGGCCGACGCCCCGTGACCCGCGCGGCTGCCGCCACCACGAGTCGGGCTCGCGTGGGCCGCCAGGCTCCGGAGCCCACTCCGATCCCCGCGGCTCGGACCATCGCCCGGGCTCACGAGGCTCGCCTCCGGCGTCGCGGAGTCGCCCGCGATCCGGGTCGAGACCCGACGCGATCCGAACGTCCGCCCCATCTCGGTCCGGGTCCCGCCCATCCCGAGATCGAGCCCGCTACGCGTCCCGTCGACACGAGCGAGCCAGGAGAACGCGAAGTCGGACGCTCCAGCCTGCTGGAACAGCGACGCGACTTCACGGCGGTCGGCGCCACGCATGATGGCGCTGAACAGCCCGGCGCGCCCGCGGCGCGACATGCCACTGTCGCCCCCGGCGAAGGCCCGCTCCGCGGCGGCCGGGTCGCGCCCGACCAGCTGCAGCAGGACCTGAACCGGATCGCTCTTGAAGAGATTGCCCCCGCGCTGCGGCTTCACCGCGGCGTCCGCGCGACCCGCGGCGCCCATACGCTCGGGGCCGGTGGAACGCGCGATCTCGCCGATCATGCGCCCGCGCTCGCCGCCGCTGGTCCGACCACGCGCCGCCTTCGGCGCGCTGTCGCCGAGCACAGTCGCGGTCGGCGAGGCCATGTCGACGCCGCTGTCCGCGAGGGTCGCGAAGACGCCCAGCGCCTCACCGCGGTAGGACTGGGCCGACGTGAGCGTGGTCATCGCCTGGCTCAGCTCGTGAGACCGCAGGCCGCTCAGCATCGCCTCTGGCGCGAGCACGCTCGCGAGATCCGTGGGCACCGCAGCATCAACGATGCTCAGCGCCTTCCGCTCTGCGGCCCGCATCCCCTGCGCGCGCGCAGCATCCACCGGCCGTCCGAGGGGCTGCAAGAGCCGCCGGGCACCCGCCGGACCGCGAGTCGACGCGCGCAGCGCCGACGCGACCCGCTCACCGATGCCCGCAGCAGCCTCGCCCTCCACGGCCGGGATCGCGACGTCTCCCGCCTGCTCGACGTAGGTGGCGTCGAGGGCTCCCAGCGTCCGCGACTGCCCCGCCCGTCCCGGCGCCACCGCGTCCATCCGCGCGGCGTCGAGGCCGATGATCGAGGTCCCGCGACCGGTGAACACCTCGGCGAGCCCACGCTCGAAAGAGGCTCCGGACGCGACGGCCTGCTCGAGCCGGGCGACGACCTGCGGGGCGTTGGCCCGCGCCAACGCGAGCGCCTCCGCGCGCTCCGTCGCCGGAACACGCGCCAGGGCGCTCACGAGCTCACGCTCGTTCGAGCCTGCCGCGAGCACCCGCGCGACCGACGCCCGCACCACGGGGCTCCGGTTGTCGAGGCGGGCCCGCGTCTCCGCGAGGCGTCCGACCACCTGCCGGCCCGCGCTGCCCTCGACGGTCGTGTCGCTCGCCGCGGCGAGCTCCTGGGCCATCGCGACCAGCTCACCGACCGCGTCGCGCAGCCCGCTGACCCGCATCGCGCGGCCCGTCGCGTGCTCAGGCGCGGTGACTCCGAAGTAGCTGTCGCCCGTCGCCCCAGCCAGGATCGGCATGAAGCTCGTGGCCTGCACGCTCGCGATCGCCGAGAGCGCGCTCGGTGCCACCTGCGCGGCGCTGACGGGCGCGCCCAGCGCCTCGGTCCCCGAGAGGATCCGCGCCAGGTTCCGTCCCATCCGCGAGGCGCTTGAGGCCTCGGTCCCCACCGCGACGTCACTCGCCGCGGCGAGCGCCATCGTCTCCGGCGTCGCATCGGGCATCCCGATCGTCGCGGGCGTTGTCGCCGCCAGGGTCGTCGCGGCCGGCGCCGGTCCCGCCTGCGAGGAGACGATCGGCATCGCGAGCGACGCCGCCTCCCCCGCGGGGGCCGTGAGCCGCGCGGCTGCCGACGTACGCGGCGCCGAGGCCGTGGCCTGAGCCGCCAGGATCTCGCGGTTGAGCGCCCGCAGCTTCACGACGGCGTCGCGCCGGGAGGTCGGGGCCGCGTCCGTCGTCGCCGCGTCGATCGCGCCTTCGCCGGACAGCGTCAACATCTCGAGATCCGCACCCGTCCAGCCAGCCGAGCGGAGGGTCTGCATGACCGCACGAGACGCGTCCGCACCCAACCCGGACAGCTGCTCGAGCAGGGTGCCGGAGGTGATCCGCGAGCTCGTCCCCGCGAGTTCACCCGCGCGGGCGGCGTTGGCGAACACCTGACGAGCGAGCACCGGCTCGATCGAGCGGGCGCGGGTGTCGGACACCGCCGAGGCCTGCACCTGGGCCTGGGCGAGGACGTCGACCAGCGGCGTCACCGCGCGGGCCTCCCGCGCCGTCGTGACCGGCCGCCGGAGGGCGTGTCGCGCGCTCGCAGCGACCTGCGTCGCCGCCGCTCGCGCGTTCGGGACCGCCGCCGAGGGTGCTCGCCCGGTCGCGCGGGAGAGCAAGCGCTCGATCGACGCGCGCGTCACCGGCGTGGCCACCTGACGACCGGCCCGCTGGCGAGCGGGGGGCCGACCCGGCGCGGCCTGGGGCTCGCCCACGGTCGCGCTCGCGTCGGGTGCCGCCGCGTCGAACAGACCCAGCATCTCGCGGGGCGCGTCGAAGCGCGTGTACGCGCCTGCGCCGCGGTGTGTCGGCGCGGCGTTCGCGGTGACGACCTGCTCGAGCCATCGCGACAGCGTGCCGTGAGAGACCTCAGCGGCGCGGGAGGGCGCCACTATCGCGGCCGTCCCGGGCGTCGCATCTTGGCCGAGCCACCCGCCGATGCCGGCAGCCTGGCCCATGCCCCCCGACCCCTCGAAGCGCTGCGACGTGGCCGTCGCGAGGTCGACGGTGCTGAACTGCTGCGCCGTCGGGACCATCCCGCTGCGGAGCGCCTCGACGATCCGGTGTTCGGTGTCCCGCGGAGCGGCGAACGGCATGCTCGCCGGCGTAGTCGCAGGCGTAACGGGCGCAGGACCGGCAAACGGCCGCGCGGTCGCCATCATCGCAGCGGCGCCTGCCGCGGTCCGCTCGCTGGCGTTGGCCGCGAAGGCCCCGAGCTCGATCGCGCGCCCGGCCGGCACCATCGTCGCGGCCCGACCACGCGGCACCAGCGACAGCGGCATACGCGCCGCCGCAGCCTCGACCGCCGTCGGCGTGTCTGCCTGCTCCGGGGCTACCCAGACCACGCCGTCGACCGCCGAGGTGAAGGCGCTCGAGCCGAAGCCCTGCTGAACGCCCGCTTCGCGCGCCACGTTCGGCACGAAGCCCGAGCGCTCGACGAGGGTCTGGGGCGCGGTGTACGCGCCGGCGGCTGCGCCGAAGACCTCGTTGCGCCCGAGGGCCGCACCGAGCGGAAGGTCCGGACCGAGGTCGGTCACGAGGCGCCACGTCGGAGACGCAGACGCCATCAATCCGCGCGTCGCCGCCGTCCCTGGACCGAACCCGCGGGTGGCCTGATCGGGCGAGGGCGCGTCGACGCGGGCGCCGATGACGGACCCGGCCGCCTCGCTCTCCACCCGACGAGCCGACCGCACGAGGTCCATGACCGAGACCCGAGGCGCCGCGCTGCTGGCCCGCTGTACGCGTGCCTGCGGGGCACCACCGCGGGTGTATGTCACCTGGGTCGCGAGCTGAATGGGCGTCGGCGGGGCCGACGGTGCGCTGAGGGAGGCGCGGGTGGCCGGCGCGCTAGTGGTTCCGGCCTCGGGACGGGCACCGGAGACGTCGCCGCGAGGGCTCGCGGCACCAGGGCGTGCGACGGACGCCGTGCGGGCCACGTTCGGGAACACGCCGTTGATGAACGGACGCACGCTGTTGGCTGCGCGCCCCGTGGCGCGCACGACGCGATCGATGCTCGTCGTCGCCATGGACGGCACAGCGACGCGCTGCAGGCCGGAGCGAACCGTCTGCGGCGAGCGCGCCACCCGGCTCACAGCGCCGACCTGGCTCGTCGTCCCAGCGAAGAGCGACGGGCGGCGCGGCGACACGGTCGCGGACGCCTGCGGCGCCGACGCCGACGGGGTCGTCGCGTCCTCGGACTCGAGGCTGAGGAAGTCACCCTGGACGGCGTCGAAGAACGCGTACACCGGACGCTGCAGAACCCCACGCCCGCTGTCGAGGGAACCGGTCGAGGCGGAGGTCATGGCGGCGATGCGATCGGCGTTGACGGCGAGCCCATCACCGACCGTGCTCTGTCCGTAGACCGCCTCGGCCCACTGCAGGGCGGAAGAGAGCGCCGGGGTGCGATCGTCGACGAGGAGGCCATCGAGGAGGGTCGAGCGACGGCCTGCCTGAGGCGACTTCCCGTCCTGAACCCGCCGCGTGACGCCGGGCGCGGGCGCGCGGGTGGCCGAGACCTGATCATCGAGGTAGAGACCGCCGCGCTCGAGGGCCTCGAGGGTGGCCAGCTCGACGATACCACCGTCGATCCAGCGCGCCGTCCCCGCCGAGGAGGCGGCGGCGCGCCGGTTCGGCGGCGACCCTGCGAGGGCTGCTCGACGCACGGCGGCGGGCGCGCGTCGCGCTGCCCGCGCCGCCTGCGGCTTGGGTCCAAAGAGCGAACCACGGCGACTGCGCGTCACCGGACCATCTGCCGCCGCCACGACGGGCCGAGCCTCGTCGTAGAGCTCGAGCGTGGCGCGCTCGAGGTCGAAGGCGTTGCGGTCGTAGCCAGCGTTGAAGCCGCGCGCCGCGACCTGCCACCACCCACCCCACTCCGAGGAGAGGAGCTGCTCCGAGATCCCGAGACCCTGCTCCCAACGGGTGCTGGTCTCGGCCCCGAGTCGCCCACCGATAGAGGAGGCAAAGGAACCGGTGTGCGAGGTGAGGACGTCGGTCCCGACGGTCCCATGGAGGTAGCGGCCATACATCGCCGCGACGAAGGCGCCGAGCTCGGAGAGCTGCTCGGCCTCTTCCTGCGACGGCTTCGCGCCAGCGCGAAGCAGCTCGCCAATCTGATGGATTTCACTCATCGCTCACGCACTCCATGAGCCGGTGGTCCGCGTTGGCTCTCGACTCTCTGCGCCGCGGCGTGTTTCGCCGACGGCACGTGACCCTGCTGACCGCTGCTCTAGCTAGCCGAGCGTGTTGATAGCGGCGTTGACGGCGGCGTCGATCAGCCCCGTCACGGCGCTGCCCGGATGGTACTCGAAGTAGTCGTAGTGGATCTTGACGGACTCGAAGGCGATGTCCTTCGCCGTCGAGTTGAAGGACGGCCCCTCGTACTCGACCGGGAAGGCCTTGTAGAGGTTGAAGCGTCCCGTCTCTTCGAACTTGTCGTTGAGGATGACGAGCGACACGGTCTTCCGCTCGATCTTCTGGGTCTTCACGTGGAGCTTCTTCATCCACTGGAAGAACTCGCTCCCGGCGGAGTAGAAACCCTTCTTGATGACGACGTCCTCGAACTTGTTGCCCTCGATCATCGCGTACTCGAAGACGTTGTTCCCACCCTCTCGCACCGAGTTGACCGACGTCGTCGACTTCAGGCCAGACACGTCCGTGAAGCGTACGTTGCTGATACCATCGATCTCGAGCTGGTAGCGGTACGGGACGTCGGGATCACTGCGCTGAGCCATTCGGTTGCCTCCTCTGCTTTTCCGGAACGACCGTGGAGGTGCGTACGCGGTACTCTACCTGATTACTAGCGGACTGCACGCGTCAGGTCTGGTCTGTTGTAGCGGCGTCGAGTGGGGACGTACCGGCGAGGACTGAAGACCCCACTACCGTCGATTGACCCCAGATAAGACTCCGCGGGGCGAAGCCTCTACTCGTCACTCGGGCCGATCTGATCGACCTCCGCAGAGACTCGGAAGACGAGGTACTCGGCTGGTCGAACCGGTGCGACACCGCACTCGATGACCACGACACCTGCATCTCTCGCCTCTTTGGGGTTCGTCTCATCATCACACTTGACGTAGAACGCCTCTTCCGGGCTGTTCCCGCGGAAAAAGCCCTTGTCGAACAGGTCCTTGAGGAACGAGGTCACTTGCCTCGTCAACGACTTCCAGAGGAAGGGCGTGTTGTTCTCGAACACTGCCCACTGCAAGCCCTGTTCCACACTGGAGATGACCGCGTTCACGACGCGGCGAACGTTCACATACCGCCACTGGGGATCGCTCGAGACGGTGCGCGCGCCCCAGACCCGGATGCCACGTCCGCCCGTGAACGGCTTGAGACAGTTGATCCCCTCCGAGTTCAGAGCGCCGATGTCGTTCGCGAAGAGCTCGCGCCCGAGGTCGACGATGCCCTTGATCTCCTCGTTGGCGGGAGCGCGATACGGCCCCATCTCGCGGTCACAGCGCGAGTAGATCCCGGCGATGTGTCCGGACGGCGGCACCAGGCGCTTGCTGCCGTCCTGGGTCTCGACCTGGATCCAGGGGAAGTAGAACGCCGCGTAGGGTGAATCGAACAGGAGCCGCCATTGGCTCGCGCGTCGGTGGTCGAGGGGATCGGGGAAGTCGAGGATGGCGAAGCGGGTCTTGAGCCGCTCGCACTGGCTGATCAGCGCCTGCTGAACGACCTCGACGTCCTTCTCGGTCCTGAACCCGACGCTGTTCTTGAGGGTCCACATCAGGTCCGGAGCGAGGAGCAGGTCGACCTCGTCGACCGCCTCGAAGGCGGCGATGCCGAAGCGCTCCTCCGGGCCGATGTTCGCCCCTATGAAGTCCTCGGGGGTCACGGTGAGGAGACCGTCCGAGCCGCTCTCGAGCAGGCGGGCCTCGACCTCGACCGGCAGGTTGTTGGGCACCGGCGTAGAAGAACGCTGATCCTCGACCTGAATGAGCTCGGAGCGCGCGTTGATGACGCGCTCGACGTACTGATCGGACTGCGGTGACAGGGTGACGTTCGGGTAGGACTCGACCTTGTCCTTCCACGACACGCTGATCGCGAACTCGACCGGCTCGATGTAGGTCGGCGCGCCCGAGCGGAAGCCCTGCTCGAGCGGAGCTTCGCTCGACCACACGATGGTCTTTCCCGACAGATCCAGGATCGTGCGGAACGCCTCTTTCTCGCCGTCGTAGAAGCGGACGATGGTACCGCGCGCCAGGCCGTGGGTGCTCTTGATGACGGCGGAGGTGTCCCCCGCGCTGAGATCGAGCGTCAGGAAGGTCGAGACGCGGGGCTTCTGGCGAACCGAGGTCAACTTGATGTCGTTGCCCCAGATCCCCTCGTTGGCCGCGTAGACCGTCAAGGAGGTCCGGCCCTCGCTGTCCTTCAGCTTGAGCTGCGCCATCCGAGCGGTGTCCTCACCGCGCCGCCGCACCATGTGGGCCACGCGGAGGACGTAACAGAACTTGCCGCCGTTCTCGAAGAACCCACGGATCGCGTCGCGGAGATACCCTCCCTGCTCGAGCTCGCCATAGACATCGAGAAAATGCAGCTCGGACGTGATCCGGACCGGGGCGTTCGTCGGTCCCCGTTGGGTCACGCCGGCGAAGCCGGGGATCCCGGTCCGCCCGAGCGCAAGGGTGACATAGCGTTGCTCGTCGGGCGCCTGATAGACGCCGGGTGCACGGAGCGTGGTCGACACGGCTGAACCTCCGGCGGGCCTTCGCGCCCCACCTGACGACAAGGGTGAACAGTCCGGCCGCGCATCCGGCCGGACCGTCCGCTAGCGCTTCCGGGACTGGTTGATCTCCTTGTTGATCTCGGAGATCTCCCGAACCCAGATCTGGCGCTCGCGGTGCTCCATCGACAAGACGTCGTCGATGGACCAATGGAAGTGGTAAGCGATGTACGCTACCTCCTGGTAGATGCGTTCCAGGGGGTAGCTCACGATTCCCCCATCTCGCTCCCCAGGTCGACCTCGAAGTCGTGTCCGCAGGCCGGGCACTTGACCTTGACGGCCGAGGTCCCTTCCTCGTTGATGCGACGATAGAAGTCCTGCAGGTACGCCAGGTCGGTCGAGAACAACGACTCGATGATCGAGGGGTTGATCGACTTGACGTCGCCGAGCTTCTCGATGACCCGGCTCAGAAGGATGATGACCAGGTACGCGCGGTTGTTCTGAACACGGTAGTCCTGCAGCGGCAGGATCTCGTCCTTCGCCGTCGCCAGGCGCATGACGCCCTTCTTGTGGACGTTGCCATCCTTGTCGACGTACCCCTTGGGTAGCGTGAACTCGAATTCGGTCTTGAAAGCCATTCCTGCTCCACCTGATTATCTGGATGGGGTCGCTGTCGCGGGTACGAATACCCCGGTGCGGACGGCCTGACAAGGGCACCCGGAGGGGCTTTCCGCCCTGCCCCGCGCGCGACGCCGCCGCCCACCCCGTCGGTCAGCGGACACGAAAAAGGGGCGAGCCTCGCGACCCGCCCCTTTTCGACCACGAAGAGCGTGGTTCAGGCGAAGATCAGCCCTTCTCGAGCTTCTCGACCGCCAGCTCGATCTCCTCGACGTTGACGTCGGTGCCCTTGCCGTCGAGG
>PHBI01000019.1:0-47034 GCA_002841945.1 Deltaproteobacteria bacterium HGW-Deltaproteobacteria-14 | reverse complement strand
CCTGGTACTCGACGATCTCGGTCTCGCTGTCGAGGCCCTCGACGTTGCGGAAGGCACCCTGGGTGACGCCCTCGATCTCCACCTTGAAGTTGAAGTTACCAATGTGATCATGGGGCCGACGGTTCGGCATAAGTCATCCTCCAAAGTCGGACCCAACGGGGAACCTGGGACCACCCCAGGTCCCCGCGGGCCTTTCAAGAAACGGTTACTCGCTGACGTCGCCGCCGGACGGCATCTGGCCGATGCGGAAGACGACGAACTCGGCCGGCTTCACCGGGCACATGCCGATCTCACAGATCAGCTGGCCGGCGTCGATGACCTCGGGCGGGTTGGTCTCCTCGTCGCACTTGACGTAGAAGGCCTCCTCCGGGGTCTTGCCGAAGAGGGCGCCCTGGCGCCACAGGCGCATCAGGAACGCGGTGAGGTCACGGGTGATGCGCTTCCACAGGCGCTGGTCGTTCGGCTCGAACACGGCCCACTGGGTGCCGATCTCGATCGACTGCTCGACCATGTTGAACAGGCGCCGGACGTTGATGTAGCGCCAGCTGGCGTCGGACGAGATGGTACGGGCGCCCCACACGCGGATGCCGCGGTTGGTGAACGACCGGATGCAGTTGATCCCCTTCGGATTGAGGATGTCCTGCTCGCCCTTGGTGATGTTGTAGCGGAGACCGAGGGCGCCGCGCACGAGCTCGTTGGCCGGCGCCTTGTGGACACCGCGCTCCCCATCGCTGCGGGCGTAGACGCCGCACATGTAGCCGCTCGGGGGCTGGAAGACGTTGCCCTTGTAGGGGTCGTAGACCTCGATCCACGGGAAGTAGTACGCGCCGTACTTGGAGTCGCGGGGCTTCGGCAGCTTGTCGACGCCGCCCTTCTCGATGACCTCGGGGCTGTCCATGACCGCGAAGCGGTAGCGCATGTTCTCGCAGTGCGAGAGCACGGCGTCCTGGATCGCCGGGTCGGTCTGACCGGGGGCCGCGACGATGTTGATCTCCTCGACGTCCTCGAAGGCCTTCAGACCGGTACGGGTGCCCGGGCCGTTGTCGCTGCCGATGTAGAGGGCCGCCTTCGACGCGACCTTCTTCTCGGGATCGCCGGCGCCGACGTTCAGCACGAAGCAGCGGCCGCCGCCGTTGTTGAAGAAGCCGTAGACCGCGTGCGCGAGGTACTCGCTGTGCTGGAAGTCACCGAAGTGCTTCGTGAACTGGCTCCAGTTCGTGCAGAAGACCGGCTCGTTGACCGGACCAACCGTCGTCTCGCCAATGAAGCCCACGGTGCTCGTGCCGACCATCTCGAGCGGCTTGGTGCCGCGATCGACCTCTTCAACATAGACACCAGGGGACAGGTAGCTCGTCGCCATGTGTAGTTCCTTCCAGTGTGTCGACGCTCGCGCGTCTCGTTACCCCTCGCGGGGCGATTCACACCGGCCTGGGACTCCGTCTAAGCGGGTTGTGGTTGGCTGAACCCGAGGGTTCGGTTCCAGCAGCGCGGGGCTCGTTGGGAATCAACGGGTCCGTGTCACTGCAAGATCTTTGCCAGTCACGCGCCTCACCTCCGGCGACTTCCGATCGGACTCGATACGGAAACGCACGAAGTAGTAAACGGCAGGCCGGATCTCCTCGTTCATGCTGCGCCAGAAGCTCAGCACGTCGTTAAAGTCGTATTGCAGGTTGGGATAGACGTTGAGCTTGTCGTCGGGGAAGAAGCTCTCGCCCTTCAGCAGCTCAGTCGTCAGGATCGGGTTCTCGAGCAGGGTCTTGACCGCCAGCCCCGTGAGGAGGTTCTCCTCGGCCGGCGAGTTGCCCCACACGCTGATGATGTAGTGGGCCATCATGTGGACCGGGGCGTCCCGGTAGTACTCCACGATGCGCCCGTCCTTCATGTAGGACGACACGAGGGTCTGGGTGCGCTCACGGTACCGCTGGTCGAAGGCCAGGTGGTACATGTAGCAGTTCACCGTCGGCAGGTTCTTGATGTTGTCCTTCTTGGGCTTGTCCACGGAGATATTGACCGTGGTGAAGCCCGCGCTCTTGAAGGACTCCTCGAACAGCGCCTTGAGCGTCTCGCCGATGTCCTTGATGACTTCGAACTGGCTCATCCAGATCCCGCTTCGGGGGCAGCCCTCGCCGGTGGCACCGTCGCCGCCGGCCGTAGCCGCCCATGTCGAGGATGGCGCACGGTATCAAGCGATTTTTCGGGTGTCAAACGGACCCAAGCTGCTGTTTTTACATAAAAAACAGGCAGCGCATGAGCACGCCCGCAGGAAAACTCAGGCTTTTTTTTCGTGACGCAGCGGCGACGCGCTGCGTCAGAGCGCCGTCGACGCTCCGAAGCGGGGGCGACGGGTCACCTGGCCTGGTGTCTCGAGGCCCCACCTGGGGTGCGCTGTCCCCGTTCGGTGGACCGGCGCGGAGCAGGAAGGCGAGGCCTGAAACGCGACGTGCCCGCGGGCGCAGCCGGCGGGCACGTGTCGTTTGGGAGACCCAGCGCGCCGGGGCGCCTCAGAAGTCCGGCGTCGGGGTCCCGGCTCCGCCGGTCTGCACCTCGAAGGTGTAGACGCTCGCGCCGGCGCTGGCCGCGATCTCGAGGAAGTAGCTGCCGCCCTTGAGCTTGATCGGGCCGAGGGTCTCCTCGCGCTGTCCGGAGGCGTGCTTCATCGCCGTGAGCTTCTGACCGAGCTCGTCGCGCAGGGTGATCGTGACGTTGACGCCAGGCTCGTCCCACCAGAACCGCACGGTCACCTTGGCGGTGTCGTCGAGGTCGAACTTCTTCCAGTCGGTGCCGTCGCCCTGGTCGGCGCTCACCCGGTCGTCGACGGCCGCGTCGACGGCCACGGCGCGGGCCTCTCCGCGGGTCCCGTCGCCGCCGGTGTTCTCATCGAGCCCGGGTCCACACGCCGCGAGCAGAGTGGCGAGCGAGAGCAGCACGAAGAGCGAGCGCGTTCGCATGGATCCTCCACGACAGGTCAGGTCAGCGCTTGTTGTACACTGGGCGGGAACTTTTGGCGACCGGAGACGTCGCAAGCAGGAGCCGCCGGGACCGGACGTTCGTTGGGGGGCAGGAGGAGGACGCGTGAGCGGGGACGGGCCCGAGTCGAACGAGGATCGCGCGCTGGTCGAGCGGTGCTTCGCACACGAGCGGCGCGCGTGGACGACGTTCGTGGAGCGCTTCTCCCGGCTCATCTACAGTGTCGTGCACGAGACGATGCGCCGCCATGGCGCGTCGCGGGACGCCGACGAGGTCGACGAGCTCTTCCACACGACGTTCCTCGCGCTCTACGACCACAACTACCGCCGTCTCCGTCAATGGAGCGGCCGCTGCTCGCTCGCGAGCTGGGTGCGACTCGTGACCTCGTCGGTCGTGGTCGACCAGCTCCGAAGGCGACGCAACACGACGCCGATCGACACCGGTGGCGGGAGCCTCGACGGGCCGCTGCCCGACTACCTCGTCGACGACGCGCGGCCAACGGTGGAGATCCTCATGGACGCGGAGCGCGCGATGCGCCTGCGGGTGGCGTTGAAGGCGCTGAGCCCCGCGGACCGCGAGCTGCTGCTGCTGCTCTACCGGGACGAGCGGACCCCAGGCGACGTCGCGGCGCTCCTCGACGTGAGGCCAGGGGCGCTCTACACCCGCAAGAACCGCGCGCTCCAGCGGCTGCGAGAGGCCGTCGAGGGGCTGCCCGACGACGTCGGCGAGCGCCTCGGGCCGCTTGACGGTGAGATCGCCGGGACTCGCGCGTCTCTTGGAGCGACCCGGGACGAGGCGCCCGGGACTGCGCCAACCACCTCCGCGGAGGGAGCTGATGGCCACCCACGACGACAGTGACGCGGGACGCCACGCCGCGCTCGAGCGCGATCTGGTTCGAGCCCTGGACGCGGATCGACAGACGCCCCGGACCGGGGTCGGCCGCCTGCTCGCGAGCGGCTATGGCGCCGAAGCCAGCTTCCCGACGGGACCCCGCGGCGAGCGGCTGTTGGCACGGGCGCGCGCTATTTTCCTCCCCGAGCGGCCCGGCGTGCTCAAGCTCGTGCTGCGACACCTGCGTGGCGCCCTCGAGGTGATCGAGGCGGTGGGAGACCTCCTCGAGCCGGCCCCGGCGCGGGGCGATGGGAACGACGGGGTCCTGGTCCGCCACCGCTTCGGGGATCGCGAGGTGACGGCCCACGTCAGCGCGTCGGAGGCGCCGCGCTTTGTGGTCACCCTCGACATCTGGGGCGCCCGTGCGCCGAGCGCGACCCGGGTGAGCCTGTTTCGAGGGGATCGAGAGCTCGCGAGTGAGCTGCCGCGGACCGGCCGGGTGATGCTCCCGGAGCTCCCGCCCGGGCAGTACCGGGTGGTCCTGTCGGACGCCGGCGAATACGTCGGTGAGCTTGACCTCACTTTCACCTCAGCGGCAGCATGACGGATGCGCAGGAGCGAACTGCGATGCCGCACGCCTCACACCGCCTCGTCCTGGATCTGAGCTACGCCAACGGCGAGCTGCGCGCGACGGTCACCCACTCGGGGCCGAGCCTCGCGCCGGTGCAGACCTGGGCGGCCCGCGCGGTCGACCTCGCGGACGTGCGGAGCCAGTACGGACGGATCACGGCGGTCCTCAACCGGGCCAACCGCTGGGGAGACATGGACCAGGGCTCGCGCGACCTGCTGCGGCAGCGCGGGCGGCTCCTGTTCGACACCATCTTCCCGACGGCGATCAAGGAGCTGTTGCGCGGCCTGGCAGGGGGGGAACTCACCCTCGTGCTCGACGAGGCCCTGGTCTTCGTCCCGTGGGAGCTGATGCACAGCGGTGGCGGCTTCCTCGGGCTCGACTGGGCGGTCGGCAGGGTCGTCAGGACCCCGCGTTCGGTCGTCGGCGGAGCCCGGCCAGAGCCGGAAGGCGCCTGGCGCATGCTCGTGTTGTGCGACCCGCGCGGGGACTTGATGGGCTCGTACTACGAGGGGATCACCCTGCGGGACGAGCTCGACTCGGAGCGGACCCGCCTCGCGATCGATCTCAGGAGCTCCGAGGTCGGGGTCGGCGAGGTCAAGCAGCTGATCCGGGAGTACGATCTCATCCACTACGCCGGGCACGCGGAGATCCACCCCACCCGGCCCGCCGACAGCGGCTGGCTCCTGTCCGACGGCGTCTTGTGCCCGAGCGATCTGCTCGACCTCGCCGGCGGTCCGTCCTTCCCGCGCATCGTGTTCTCGAACGCCTGTCGCTCCGGGCGGGTCGACGGACCGCTCGTCCCGAGCGACCACGGCGAGGCAATCTACAGCGTCGCCAACGCGTTCCTGCTGTCCGGCGTCCATCATTATATAGGGACGCTGTGGGACGTCCCCGACGAGCCGGCCTGCCACTTCGCGCTCGCGTTCTACGAGGCGCTGTCGCAGGGCGCGTCCCTCGGCGACGCGACCCGCCGAGCGCGCCTCGCGTTGTGCCAGCGCTACGGCGGCGACACGGTCCTGTGGGCGAGCTACGTCCTCTACGGCGACCCCTCGGTGCGGTCGTTCGCGCGTAACTTGGCGACCCCGACCGTGGCGCGCGACGTCCCGCAGGCGCTCACCGTGGCGCGTCCGGCCGCGGCTCCGCACCCGCGCCCGGCGGCGACCCGGGTCCGCGGTGGCGCCACCGCAAACTCGGCGTCGAGCGACCTCGGCGCGGACCTCGTCGATGGGCTCAGGAGCCGCGCCGGGCGCTTCTGGTCATGGCTCGCGCTGCTCGCCATCGTCCCGGTCGGGCTGCTGATCCTCGACAGCGCCATGGTGCGGGTGGACGCGCCGGGCGTGACCGAGGGACCCTACGTCCGCGACGTCGGGATCGAGTCCTTCCCGCTCCCGCGCGAGCTCGCCGCGGAGCTGGCGTCGCCGGGCGTCTCGCCCGCGCTGGTCGACGCGGCGTCGGCGGGCCCGACCCCCGAGCTCGTCGTCGTGGCCCAGCGACCGGACGCGGATGGGGAGTTCCACGAGGTCGTCATCGAGGGCGAGGCGGTGCTCCACTCCTGGGACAACTTCCAGATCCGCTTCCGCGTCGACCGACCCGGCCTGGTCGCGCTGTGGCACGTCGAGTCCCAGGGCTCGGTACACCGCGTGTTCCCGGCCGAGGGGGACGCGTCGCGCGCGGCGACCGGCGAGTGGGTCGAGCTCCCCGAGCACGACCGCTGGTTCTACCTCGACGACCGCCGGGGCGAGGAGCGCTTCATCTTGGGCTGGACCTCGGGCCCTGCGCCCGCGGTGGAGACCATCGAGGGCGAGCTCGCCGGCCTGTCGCGCACCCTCGCGGCCGCCCGCCGGGCGCCGCCGGCGGACCCGAACGAGGGGCTCAACCTGCGCGGGCTCGCCGGGACGCGAGAGGCGCCCCTGCCCTCCCAGCGCCCGGACGAGGCGAGCCTGATGTCCGCCATCGACGGGGTCTTCGCCGCCCACTACGATGTGGTCCGGGCTGTGGAGTTCAAACACCGTTGACCGTCTGGCGCCAGCTCTGGGTTGGGATCCTCGGGACGCTCGTCGCCCCGGGGCCCGCCTTTGCCGCACCGCAACATGACACGGACGCCATCGCGTCACGCCTGAATGAAGCCGATCGTGCACTGCACCAAGGCGCCTACCGGCATGCCCTCGAGCTTATCGGCGGGGTGAACGCGGACGCCCCCCTGAGCGACCGCCGCACCCAGAGCGCGGCGCTGACGCTGCGCGGGCGCGTGCTGATGGACCTCGGGCAGTTCGACCAGGCCGGGGAGTCGCTCGACGCGGCGCTCGCCATGCTCGCGAACACCCCCCACGTGGACCAGCTGCTCGAGATCCTCGTGGCTCGCGGCGAGCTGCGCTGGACCCAGGGCCGGGTGGACGACGCGCGGCGCTCGTTCGACGAGGCGTCGGCGTGGAACGACGCGCTCCCGAGCCACCCGCTCGCCGCCCGCATCGAGCGCGCCCGAGCCCGCCTCGCGCGCTTTCACCACCGCTACGGCGAGGCGCTGAAGCGCTACGAGGCCGCGCGCCAGGCGTGCGGCGGCGCCGACGCGGACGTCTGCGTCGCCCGGGCCGACATCGGCGCGGGCTTCGTCGACGTCGCGGTCGGCGACGCCGAGCAGGCGCGCCGCGCGTTCACCTCGGCGTGGGGCGCCGTGGCCAAGCGCGGGCTGTCGCGGGACGAGGCGCAGGCGCTGTGGGGGCTCGCGGTGTCGCATCGCGCGCTCGACGAGCACGCGCCGGCGGTCGCGCAGTGCGAGCGCGCCCTCGCCATCGCGCGCCGCATCAACGACCGGCCGCTGCTCGCCGGGCTCCACGCCCTGCGCGGTGAGCTCGCCGTCGACGCTGGCGACCACGCCGTGGCCCTCGCGCACCTCGAGGCGGCGCACGAGCACTTCGCGGCGATGCGCTCGGTCCCCGGCGTCGCCGACAGCCGGCTGGTGCTGGCGCGGCTCGCGCTGGCGCGAGCGCGCTCGGCGGAGGCCCGGATCCACGCGATCGCGGCCCGCGACGCGTACGCGAAGATGGGCGACGCCGATGGTCTGGTCGCCGCGGACCGCGTCCTGGCGACCACGGCGCGGGCGAGCGGCGCCTGGCAGGAGGAGGAGGGTTGGCTCGACGACGCGTTGACCCAGAGGCCGAGCCCGGCTGACGCGATGTCGCTGTGGAGTCGCCTCGGCACGCTGGCCCGGGAAGACGGGCGACTCGACGACGCGGCGACTCGATTCCGGCGCGCGGTGGAGCAGGCCGATCGGATCCCGCCGGGCCGCGGCCTCGACGGCGGTCGTGACGCGGTCGGGGCGGCGCGGCTCGGCGCCTACAACGATCTCCTGCGGGCCGTCGTCGAGCGCACCGCGGTACCCGGGGACGCGGCGGTCGAAGCGGCCCTCGAGATCTCGGAGCGGAGCGTGGCCCGCGCCTTCATGGATCTGCTCGAGCGGGTCCGGCTCGAGCGCTCGAACCCGCGCGTCGCCGCGCTCCTCGAAGAGCTCGAGCGCCTCGATCGCGAGGCGCAGGAGCTCGTCGGGAGCGACGCGGCGGCGGGCGAGGCGGCGCCCCGGCGCATCCGGGACCTCGGCGCGCAGCGGGCCAGCGCCGAGCGCGAGCTGCTCGGTCTGTCACCCCGCTGGCTGGCGCCGGCGTCCCCGGACACCGCGCGGCGGATCTCCCACGCGGTCGCCCGGACCAAGGACGAGCTGCGCGATGGCGTGGCGATCCTGAAGTACCACCTGGCCGAGCCCGTCAGCTACGCCTTCGTGATCACACCGGAGGGGACGTCGCTGGTGCGGCTCGCCGGCCGACACGAGCTCGCGGAGATGGTCCGCCGCTACGCCGACACGCTGACCCACCCGAGCGTGACGGGCGCCCAACGACGGCTGCAGCGCGATCTCGCCGAGGCTCTCTACGCGGCCCTCGTCCTCCCTTTGGAACCGGCGCTCGGTGCGCGGCGACGGCTGGTCGTGATCCCCCACCTCGAGCTGCGGCTCGTCCCCTTTGACGCCCTCGTGGTGCCGACCCGCGCGGCGCGGCCGCAGGAGCGCCGGATCGCGCGTGAGGCGCGCACCCCGCCCTATCTGCTGTTCCGCTACACGCTGAGCTACGCTCCCTCACTCGCCGCGCTGGCGGAGCTGAACGAGGACGCCCGCCGCCGCAGCGCTACGCCGCGCTACCCCTTCGTCGCGTTCGCCGATCCGGTCTACACCGGCAAGGCGGCGGCGCTCCCGCGGCTCGCCCGCTCGAGCGGTGAGGTCGAGGCGGCCAACGCCCACGTCGCCGCGGGCCCGGTCACGCCGGGGACGCTGTTTCTGCGCGGCGACGCCACCGAGGAGCGCCTCAAGCGCTTGGCGCTCAACCGCTACCGCATCGTCCACCTCGCGACCCACGGCTTCGCGCCGGACACCGTGACCCGAGACGACCAGCCCGCGCTCTTCTTCGGCGCGAGCGCCAACGAGGATGGGGTGCTGCGCCTCGACGAGGTCCTCGATCTCCGCCTCGACGCCGACCTGGTGGTGCTGAGCGCGTGCTCGAGCGGCCGCGGCTCGCTCGACCCCGGCGACGGCCTCGGCGGGCTCACCCAGGCGTTCCTCTACGCCGGGACCTCGGCGGTCATGGCCACCCTGTGGGCGGTCGAGGACCGCCACGCCGCAGAGATGATGGACGTCTTCTACGACCGCCTGGCCGCCGGGCGCCCGACCCCCGAGTCGCTGCGCGACGCCCGGGTGGCGCTGGTGACCGGTGACGACCGCGCCCGAGCCCTCGGCGCGCTGCGCGGGATCGGCGGGATCGTGGATCCGGACGGCGACGCACCGCGGCCGCGGCGCGGGGTATCGACCCCGCGCCACCGCTCGGCCGACCCGTTTTTCTGGGCGTCGTATATCTTGGTGGGTGAGAGCGGCGACATTTTGCGGTAGGGGTCGCTGCTCATGAATGCCCCTGGCGCCAGCGGCGGCTCGCTCTCCCGGCCCCTCGCCATGCTCGTCGCGCTGGCCGTGGTCACGGTGAGCCTCGCGGCGATGGCGCTCGACGCCGAGCGGCGCGCGGCCGTGTCGCAGCCCGAGGCCCTCGCCGCAGCGGCCGAGCGGGTCCGCAGCGGCTTCGCGGCGGGGGACGCCGTCATCACCACCCCGTTCTGGGAGCACGGCGCCTGGCAGCTGCTGACCGGCATGGGCCCCGGGACCGACGCCTACCCGTTCCCGGCGCTGCTGCGGAGCGACCTCCCCGATCCGGTGACCCTGCTGGCCCACGCCCGCCTGTGGGTGATCGGCGCCGAGGGGCGCGCGCCCCTCCCTCCGGCCAGCGTGCGCGCCGTCGCGACCCCTATCGCGGAGTCGCAGATCGACGCCCAGACCCAGGTCGCGCTGTGGGCGCTGCCCCGCGTGACCCCGCTGCGGACCATGACCGAGGACTTCGACCGGCTCGTGGTCCGCCGCCGCCACCCGTCCGGCGAGGTCGATCGCTGCCCGCGCCGGGGCGATCGACACCGCTGCGGGCGCGAGCCGTGGTTCGATCTCCACGTCCAGGACCGCGACGTGTACCACCAGGACGTGTCCTGGCTCTTCGCCCACCCGGGGCCCGACGACATCGCCCTCGAGATCGACTGGCCGACGCTCCCGGGCGGCGCCTGGCTGGTCCTGCGCACGGGGTTCACCCAGGCCGGCGTCCGGCACGCGGAGGGCAAGGACGTCACGGTCACGGTCCAGATCGACGGATCAGAGGCCGGCTCCTTCGTTCTTGCGCCGCACAAGTATTGGCTCGGGCGCGCGATTTACGAGCTCCCGCGTGATGCTGCACTGCACAAGGCGACGATCATCGTGCGCACGGCGGAGCACGGCTGGCGGGAGCTGATGATGCAGGGGGACGTCCTCGCGGAGGTCCCCGAGGTCATCCGTCAGTGGGCGGCTCTGCGTCCCTGAGCGGCGGCGCGGCGGGCGGATCGGGCGCGGCTCCGAGCAGCCCGGGCCGGACGTAGACCTCGAGGAAGGGCACCCCGTACCACCGGACCTCGCGGTACGGGCCGACGACGCCGAAGGACTTGCGGACGTCGATGTCGAGCTCTCCGAAGGCCTTCTGGGGCTCAATCAACGCGATCTGGGCGCCGGCGGCGCCGTTGGCGTAGCGGATGTCGGTCCTGAGCAGCCCCTCGCGCTGATACATCGCGTAGGCGTCCCACGTCGTGTTCTGGAAGAAGACGCCGGCGTTGCGCGGGGCGAAGCGGTTGAGCCACGCGAAGCTCTGGAGCGTCGTGTGCCCCCAGAACATACGCATCATCTCTTTGTCCGCGGCGCCCGGGACGCCACCGGTGACCAGGCTGTTGTAGTAGCCGGTGCCGTAGGGGGCGGCGTCGATGGAGGCGGAGATCGGCTGGGCGAAGACGGAGATGGCGACCAGGGCGCCGGCGAGGCGCGGGGCGGGCAGCGCGCGCACGACCTGCTGCAGGCCGAAGCCGGCGAGGAGCAGGATGAGCGGCATCCCGGTCATCCAGTGCTTCACACCGCCGAAGATCGGGGTCGACGGCAGCGCGATGAGGACGATGGGCACGAGGCCGTTGAAGAGCGCGAAGGCCACGGCGCGCTCGCGCTCGGTGACCGGCCGGCGGGTGAAGACGCCGCGAACCCAGCTCGCCCAGCCGCGCGGCGGCGCCGCGAGCAACAACCCGATGGCCGCCAGGACCAGGAAGACCTCGGGCACGGTCATCGCGGTCATGGTGAACGGGAAGTCGATGGGGAACGGCGGGACCTGCAGCGGCTGGCCGAAGAACCACTGCATGTAGTGCTCGTGCTCGAGGTGGAACGCGAAGTAGTCGCGGACGGCCCGCATCGGGTCGTACCAGAGCTTCGGCCACCACGCGAAGAGCATGGGCAGCGCCACCACCGGCATCACCGGGAAGGCGAGCGGGAGCGCGGGCAGGGAGAGGTCGAGGCCGAAGCGGCCCCGGCGCCGCACGACGACCTGGTCGCGGCCGGTCCACAGCCACCACAGCACCAGGGCGAACGGGATGAAGAAGGCGTTGTGCTTGGTCAGCAGCGCGACGCCCCACGCCAGGCCGGCCCCGAGCGCCCAGCGGCGGTCCTCGCGGGCGCGCCAGAAGGCGTAGAGGGTGCCGAGCGTCGCGGCGACGATCGGCATGTCGAAGGCGCACATGTGCGCGTGGAAGAAGTGGCGCGGGACGAAGAGGAAGGCGACGGCGCCGAACAGGCCGGCGAGCCAGCCGAACAGCTCCACCCCGAGCAGGAACGTCAGCATCACCGCGAGCCCGGCGAACAGGATCGCCGGCAGACGCATCGCGGTCGCCTCGGACAGCACGGCGAGGCCGCGGTCCTCGCGGGCCTGGCAGCCGGTGATCCAGCGCGCCTCGCCCGCGGCGCTCGCCCGGTCGGGGGAGGCGCCCTCGGGGTCACCGGCCCGCGCCCGGCAGCGGCTGACCGCCCCCGCGACGTCGACGTCGTCGTCGAACCGAACGGTCGCGTCGTGACCGTGCCGCTCCGCCACCGCCCCCGCCGCGATGCGGCGGGCCGGGTCGGTGGGGTCCTGGTCGGCCCCGAGCGGCGCGAGGAGGTGGACCCGGGCGCCGACGCGGAAGCCGTCCGCGGGGCCGAGCGCGATCCGGAAGGTCCCGCCCTGCCCGTCTCGCTCGCGGCGGACCGTCGGGACGTCGCGGTCTTTGCGCGCCAGCGCTCGCCACGAGAACCCGAAGAGGGTCTTCATCAGCGGCGGGTGCTCGAAGTTGCCCACCCACGTCGCGATGACCGGATCGCGCGAGAAGACGCGCTCGACCTCCTGGGGCGTCTTGGCCTCTTCCGCCTGGACGAACCACTCCTGGTACGCCATCGCGTAGCGGAAGTAGAAGGACTCGTCGCGGGTGTAGCCCATGTCGAGGGTCGCGAGCAGGATCGCGACCGTCCCGACGAACAGGCCCGCCGCGAGGAGCCGCACGCCGGCCGGCGAGAGCGGGCCCAGGCCGCTCCAGCGCGCGCTCACGGGGAGCCCGCCAAGACGCCCGCGAGGCACTGCCCGGTGTAGCTCGCGGCGACGCGCGCGACCTGCTCGGGGGTCCCCTCCGCGACCACCCGCCCGCCCCCGCCCCCGCCCTCGGGGCCGAGATCGACGAGGTGATCGGCCGACTTGATGAGGTCGAGGTTGTGCTCGATCATGAGCACGGTGTTGCCGGCGTCGACGAGGCGCTGCACGACGGCGAGGAGGCGCTCGATGTCCTGGAAGTGGAGGCCCGTCGTGGGCTCGTCGAGGATGTAGAGGGTGCGCCCGGTCTGGACCTTGGCGAGCTCGCGCGAGAGCTTGACGCGCTGGGCCTCGCCCCCCGACAGCGTGGTCGAGGACTGGCCGAGCTGGACGTAGCCGAGGCCGACGTCGTCGAGGGTCTGCAGGACGCGGCGGATGCGCTGGTGGTTCTCGAAGAACTCGAGGCCCTCGCTGACGGTCAGGTCGAGGACGTCGGCGATGTCACGCCCCTTGTAGCGGACCCGCAGGGTGGCCTCGTTGAAACGCCGCCCCCCGCACACCTCGCAGGTGACGTAGACGTCCGCGAGGAAGTGCATCTCGACCTTCTTCACGCCGTCGCCGGCGCACGCCTCGCAGCGCCCGCCCTTGACGTTGAAGGAGAAGCGACCCGGCGTGTAGCCGTACATCTTCGACTCGCGGGTCGAGGCGTAGAGCGTGCGGATGTCGTCGAAGACCTTGGTGTAGGTCGCGGGGTTCGAGCGCGGCGTGCGGCCGATCGGCTGCTGGTCGATGGTCACGACCTTGTCGAGCTGCCCGAGGCCGCGGATCTCGTCGTGGTCGCCGGGGTGGAGCGCGGAGCCGTAGAGGCGGCGGCGCAGGGCGGGCTCGAGGATGCCGTTGACGAGGCTCGACTTGCCCGCCCCCGAGACCCCGGTGACGACCGTGAACACGCCGAGCGGCAAGGCGACGTCGATGTCTTTGAGGTTGTTCTCGCGCGCGCCCGCGATCGTGAGCCAGCCGCTGGCGACGCGGCGCGTCGCCGGCGCGACGATGCCGGAGCGACCCGACAGGTACGCGCCGGTCGGCGACGCGAGGTCGGCCATGAGGTCGCGCGCGGTGCCCTGGGCGACGACCGAGCCGCCGTTCCGCCCGGCGCCGGGACCCATGTCGATGATCCAGTCGGCGGCGCGCATGATCGCCTCGTCGTGCTCGACGACGAGGACCGAGTTGCCGATGTCACGCAGGCGGGCGAGCGCCTCGATGAGCCGCTGGTTGTCGCGCTGGTGGAGGCCGATCGACGGCTCGTCGAGGATGTAGAGCACACCGGTGAGCTCGGTGCCGATCTGGCTCGCGAGGCGGATCCGCTGGCTCTCACCGCCGCTGAGCGTGCCCGCGGCGCGCGAGAGGCTGAGGTAGCCGAGGCCGACCCCCGCGAGGAAGCGCAGCCGCGAGCTGATCTCGCGCACGGCGTCACCGGCCACGACCGCCGTGTTGCCGCTCAGGTCGAGGGACCCGAAGAGGGCGTGCAGCTCCTCGACCGGCATCATCACGAGATCCGCGATGTGGCGATCGGCGAAGCGGACGTGGCGCGCGGTGAGGTTGAGGCGCGAGCCGCCGCACTCGCGGCACGGCGACGAGGACATGTAGTCCATGTAGACCTGCCGCATCGCGTCGCTCTTGGTCTCCTTGTAGCGGCGCTCGATGATGCGGGCGACGCCCTCGAAGGGCATCTCGTAGTTGAAGGTCCCGTGGGCGCGCTTGGTCGTGAACTTGACCGGCCCGTCGGTCCCGTTGAGCAGGACCGCGCGCTGCCCCTCGTCGAGGCTGGCCCAGGCGCGATCGCGGCGGATGTCGTAGGCGTCGCACACCGCTTGGATGAGCTCGCCCGTGAGCGACGAGCGCGTCGGGTCGAGGAGCGAGGCCCAGGGCTGAATCGCCCCCTCGTCGAGGCTGAGGTCGGGGTCCGGCACGAGCTTGACGGGATCTACCTCGAAGGCGGTCCCGAGCCCCTTGCACGAAGCGCACATGCCGAGCGGGGAGTTGAACGAGAAGAGCTGCGGCGAGAGCTCGTCGAGGTCGACGTCGCAGGCGTCGCAGCGGTTGCGCTCGCTGAAGCGCAGATCCGCCGAGCCGTCCGCGGGCGCGACGATCACGACGCCCTTGCCGTAGCGCAGCGCGGTCTCGATCGAGTCCGTCAGGCGTGGCCGCGCGCCGTCCCTGATCGCCACGCGGTCGATCACGACGTCGACGGTGTGGGGCACCGCCGGCTCGAGGATCGGCGGCGGCTGGCCGTCGAGCTCGAGCGGGCGGCCGTCCACGCGGAGGCGGGCGAAGCCGTCGCGACGCGCAGCCTCGGCGATGCCGGTGAGGGGACCGACGTCGCCGCTCGCGAGCGGGGCGAGCAGCGTCCAGCGGCTGCCGTCCGGGAGCGCGAGGAGGCGCTCCACGATCTCCGGCGGCGTGTAGCGGCGCACCACCACGCCGCACTCGGGGCAGTGGGCGGTCCCGGCGCGGGCGAACAGCACGCGCAGGTAGTCGTAGATCTCGGTGACCGTGCCCACCGTGGAGCGCGGGTTCATCGACGCGCTCTTCTGCTCGATCGCGATGGTCGGTGACAGCCCGCGGATCGCGTCGTAGCCGGGCTTCGACAGCTGGCCCAGGAACTGGCGCGCGTAGGCGGACAACGACTCGACGTAGCGCCGCTGCCCCTCGGCGAAGAGGGTGTCGAAGGCCAGCGAGCTCTTGCCCGAGCCGGACACGCCGGTGATGACGACCAGCTTGTACTTGGGGATGTCGACGTCGACGTGCTTGAGGTTGTGCTCACGCGCGCCGCGGACGCTGATGATGTCTGGTTCCATGCGGGCCTGGATCGCGGTCGCCTCGTCTACGTGCGTCGTCCTCGGGCGTATAGCCGAGCGGCCCCCGGGACACAACGGTTCGCGCCGTCCACGCGGCTGCGGGCCGCGACGACCGGGCGCGCTCGCGCCCTCGCGCGAGCCGCCGAGATTACCCCAGCGCCCCGTTGCGGTTGCGAGGCCAGGTGACTAATGACATGCTCCCCGAAGCGATCTCACCAGGGGGCCATCGTTCCCCGACCTGCGCGCGTGAGCCGCAGGGACCACAGCCGGGCGAGCCCAGGGTTCGCCGCTCGTGCAAGGCGCGACCAACTCGCGCGCAAAGCGTGTCATCGAGGCCAGGATGAAGCTGCAGTACGCCGGTGCCACCCACGTCGGGATGAAGCGCGACCACAACGAGGACAACCTCCTGCTCCTGCCGGAGCAGAATTTGTTCATCGTCGCCGACGGGATGGGGGGCCACAGCTCGGGCGAGGTCGCGAGCAAGATCGCCGTGGACACGCTCAAGTCGTTCTTCGAGGACACGGTCGGCGACGACGACGTGACGTGGCCGTTCAAGATCGACCGGGCCGTGAGCTACGACCAGAACCGGATGACCGCCGGCGTGAAGCTCGCCAACCGGAACATCTTCGAAGCGTCCCAGTCCGACGCCCGCTACAAGGGCATGGGCACGACCTGCGTCGGGATGCTGTGGGTCGACGACAAGGCGATCGTGGGTCACGTCGGTGACAGCCGCTGCTATCGAATCCGCGGGGACGAGATCAAGCAGATCACCGAAGATCACAGCCTGTTGAACGACTACAAGAAGATCCAGGCGCTCACCCCCGAGGAAGAGGCGGCGTTCCAGTACAAGAACATCATCGTCCGGGCGCTCGGCATGAAAGAGGCCGTGGCCGTCGACATCGAGCAGGAGGAGCCCGAGGAGGGCGACATCCTGCTGATCTGCTCCGACGGGCTGAGCGGCGAGGTCACCGACCCGAAGATGTTGGAGCTGGTCAACAAGTACAAGGACGACCTCGACGGGGGCGTTCAGGCGCTGATCAAGACCGCCTGCGACAACGGCGGCAAGGACAACGTCACGGTGATCCTGGTCAAGTACCTCGGCAAGTAGCCCGCCGCGCCCGTGTGCGGCGCAGCGTACAGGCTCGCAAGCACTTGATCAGAATCGGTGAACGCGCCGGCGCGATGCATCAGCGGTGTCACCGGGCAAGGACCTCGGCCAGCACCGCCCGCGCGCGCTCGACGGCGTCGGTGAGGCGCTCCGGCGTGCCGGTGTCGGCCCAGAAGCGACGCGTCTCCCAGGTCGCGATCCGCAGGCCGCTGCTGAGAAACGGCAGATAGCCCTGTCGCAGGTTGCACGAGGGCCCGTCGGGGAGGCGCGCGACGAGAGACGGCTCGGCGAGCTGTACGCCGCAGAAGACGGCGCCCGCTGGGTCGTAGGGCTCGCGCAGGCCGGTCAGGAAGCCGCGCGGGTCGCGCATCAGGCGGCGCATGGTGGCGAAGGCCGGGTCGCGCGTCACGAGCAGCGTGCCGGCGGCGGCGCACGCGACGTGGTGGGCCCACAGCTCGCGCAGCGGCTCGGCGTAGACGTTGTCGGCGTTGGCGATCCAGAACGGGGCGTCGTCGAACCACGGCGCGAGCTGCTTGAGCGCGCCGCCGGTGCCGAGGAGGGCCGCCTCGCGAGAGACGTGGAAGGCGACGTCGGGGTGAGCCGCGGCGAGGACCTCGCGGACATGACCCTCGACCTGATCGGCGAGGTAGCAGGCGTTGACCGCGATCCGCGTGACGCCGGCGCGGACGAGGTGCGCGACGGCGTGGTCGAGGAGCGGCCGGCCGTGAAACGGCACGAGCGCCTTCGGCAGCGTGGCGGTCAGCGGGCGCAGGCGACGCCCTTCGCCAGCGGCGAGGACGACACCTTGGTGCGGCGGTCGTGAGGATGCCATGACGCGCAGCCTAGCAGCCTGTAGGGAAAGCACCCACGCGTGCTTCTCCCTGCGCTGCAAGAATGACTGCTCCGGCGGCCCTGCCGCCTCCACCCGCCGCTGCACGGCGAAGTCGCCCGCAGCGAGTTGCCCCTTCGCAGCCATCTCCCCGCGGGCTCCAAGCAGCGCCGGTGCGCCTCCGCGAGATCGGCGTGACGACCGGCACCGCGCGCGTTCTTGACGCAGTGCAACATTCGCCCCGCGCGCCGAGCCGCTGCGCGGCGCAACCCGACTTCCCTCCACGCGGGTCGGCGGAGGACGCGTCCGCAAGGTGCTCCTTGCACTTTTGGCCTGCATCTCCTAGTCTCGCCCCAGTTCGCCGGAGTTGCGACCCGAAGGGTTCGAAATTATTGAGGATATGAGCATGGCGCAGGCCTTCAGCCCTCAAGCGGACGCCGACATAGAGGCGATCCTCCAGCGGTATCCGACCAGACTCGCCGCGCTCATACCCACCCTGTGGGTCGCGCAGCGGGAGTTCGGCTGGCTCGCGGAGGAGACGATGGAACTCGTCGCGCGGCGGCTCGACCTGCCGCCCGCGAAGGTCATCTCTACGGCGACCTTCTACACGATGTTCCACAAGAAGCCCGTCGGCCGGTACCACGTGCAGGTGTGCAAGAACATCTCGTGCTACCTGCGCGGATCCGACGAGGTGACGGCCCGCGCGGCGAAGAAGCTCGGCCTTCGCCCGGGCGAGACGAGCGCGGACGGGCAGTTCACCCTCGAGGAGGTCGAGTGCCTGGCGGCCTGCGGTCGTGGCCCGGTCGTGCAGGTGAACGCCGACTACCACGAGTGGCAGACCGCGGAGACGATCGAAGCGCTCCTCGACCGGCTCGCCGCCGGCGACATGCCCGGAGGCGCGTGATGCCGGTGCAGACCTACAACTACCTGCTGCGCGACAAGGACGGTAAGGACTACCGCGACCTCGCAGTTTACAAGGCCGCGGGCGGGTACAAGGCGGTGCTGAAGGCCCACGCGATGGGCAGCGAGGCGATCATCGCCGAGGTGAAGACCGCTTCGATCCGGGGGCGCGGCGGTGCCGGGTTCCCAGCCGGTGTCAAGTGGGGCTTCGTCCCCAAGGACACCAACAAGCCCAAGTACCTCGTGGTCAACGCGGACGAGGGCGAGCCGGGGACGTTCAAGGACAACTACTACCTATCCCAAGACCCGCACCGCCTGCTCGAGGGCTGCATCATCACGGCCTTCGCCCTCGACATCCACACGGTCTACATCTACGTCCGCGGCGAGTTCATCCACCAGATCGCGACCCTCGACAAGGCGATCGCCGACTGTCACAAGGCCGGGATCCTGGGCAAGGACGTCCTCGGGACGAAGTTCGCCCTCGAGATCCACACGCACTCCGGCGCCGGCGCCTACATCTGCGGCGAGGAGACGGCGCTGCTCGAGTCCCTCGAGGGCAAGCCAGGCCAGCCGCGCCTCAAGCCGCCGTTCCCGGCGGTGGTCGGCGCCTTCGGCTGCCCGACGGTCATCAACAACGTCGAGACCATCGCGTCGGTGCCGCTCGCCATCGAGCACGGTGGCGCCTGGTTCGCCGGCCTCGGCGTCGAGCGAGACGGCGGCACACGCATCGTCGGCGTCAGCGGCCACGTCAAGCGCCCCGGTCTCTTCGAGGTCGGCGTCGGCGCCAACATGAAGGACGTCATCTACGAGCTCGCCGGGGGCATCCTCGAGGATCGCCCTCTGAAGGCGGTCATCCCCGGCGGGTCCTCCTGCCCGGTCATGACGCCCGACGAGATCAACGTGCCGATGACGATCGACGCCATCCGCGACGCCGGCTCGATGCTCGGCACCTGCGGCATCATCGTGATGGCGGAGGGGACCTGCATGGTGCGCGCGCTGGCGCGCCTGTCGCACTTCTACGCTCACGAGTCGTGCGGCCAGTGCACCCCGTGCCGCGAGGGCACGGGCTGGATGGCGCGCATCATCGACGACATCGAGGCCGGGCGTGCGCGCCAGGGGGACCTCGACACCCTCGTCGAGATCGCCGATCAGATCGGCGGTAACACCATCTGCGCCCTCGGTGACGCCGCGAGCCTGCCGGTCCAGAGCTTCTTGCAGAAGTTCAGGGCGGACTTCCAGGCCCACATCGATCACGGGGGCTGCCCCTTCGACGGTCCGCTCCCGCGCTGGACGCGCCCCTAAATCGAACAGCGAGTCCGCTCACCATGGAACTCGAACAGATCTTCTTCTGGCTCCTCGCCTTCGGCGCCGTGTTCACCTCCGTCCTGGTGGTGCTCCCACCCGGCGGCAAGAACCCGATATTCGGGGCGCTGGCGCTGATCGTGAGCTTCTTCTTCGTCGCCGGCATCTACGTGCTGCTGGTGGCGCACCTCATGGCCGCGCTCCAGATCATGGTCTACGCCGGCGCCATCATGGTGCTGTTCCTCTTCGTGATCATGCTCCTGAACCTGTCGCGGCGCGAGCTCGGCGAGGAGTCCAAGACCTTCACCCAGGGCCTCGGGGCGACCGCGATGCTGGTCATCGCGATCAAGGCCATCGTGCTCGTCGAGGCGACCGCGGACGGCATCTCCAAGCGCGACATGGCGCTGAGCGACGGTTTCGGCACGGTCGAGGCGGTCGCGAACATGCTGTTCCACGACTATCTCTTCCCGTTCGAGCTGGCCGCCGTGCTGCTCCTCGTCGCCATCATCGGCGCCGTCGTGCTCGCCAAGAGGACCCTCTGATGCAACCCGTCGCAACCCTGGTCGCGCAGGCCGCCAACCAGCCGTCGATCCCGCTCAGCTGGTACCTGTACGTCGCGCTTGCGCTCTTCGCCATCGGCGGTATCGGCGTGCTCGTGCGCCGCAACGCGCTGACCGTGCTCATGTCGATTGAGATCATGCTGAACGCCGTGAACCTCTCCTTTCTGGCGTTCGCGCGATTCCACAACGACATGAACGGCCACCTCGTGACCTTCTTCGTCATCGCCGTCGCGGCCGCGGAGGCTGCGGTCGGCCTGGCCCTCGTGCTCGGCATCTTCCGCCACAAGAAGGTGGTGAACGTCGACACGATGAGCGCGCTCAGGAACTAAGGACGCCACCATGGAAGCAAGGATCCCGCACCCGAGCGACCTGCTGGCGCTCATCGTGCTGTTGCCCCTCATCGGCGCGTTCATCAACGGCGTCTTCGGCCGCCACATGTCCAAGCGCGCGGTCGCCTTCTTCGGCGTGGGCTCGGTCGCAGCGACCTTCGCCTTGTCGGTCGTGGCGGTCTTCCGCCTGTCCGCCCTGCCCGACCAGGACTTCCTCTACGCAGACCTCTGGCAGTGGTTCTCGAGCGGAGAGGTGACGATCGAGCTGTCGCTGCTCCTCGACCACCTCTCGGCGGTGATGCTCCTCGTCGTCACCGGGGTCGGCGGCATCATCCACATCTTCTCGCTCGGCTACATGCGAGACGACCCCGGCTTCGCCCGCTACTTCTCCTACCTGAACCTCTTCATGTTCAGCATGATCCTGCTGATCCTCGGCAAGAACCTGCTCGTCATGTTCATCGGTTGGGAGGGCGTCGGGCTCTGCTCCTACCTCCTCATCGGCTTCTGGTTCACGGACATGCAGAAGGCCGAGGCCGGGCAGAAGGCGTTCATCACCAACCGCGTCGGTGACCTCGCGTTCCTGATCGGGACCTTCATCCTGCTCTTCTACAGCTGGGGCAGCCTCGACTTCGTCGGCGCCGACGGCGTCTCTGGCCTCCAGAGCACCGCCCAGCAGCTCGCCAACGCCCCCAACGGCGGCGTCGTCATCACCCTCGTGACGCTGCTGTTCTTCGTCGGCGCGACCGGCAAGTCCGCGCAGATCCCCCTCTACGTGTGGCTCCCCGACGCGATGGCGGGTCCGACCCCGGTCTCCGCCCTCATCCACGCCGCCACGATGGTCACGGCCGGCGTCTACATGATGGCGCGCCTCAACTTCATGTTCGCCCTCAGCGAGACCACGATGACGGTGGTCGCCGTAATCGGCGCCATGACGGCCTTCGTCGCGGCCACGATCGCGCTCGTCCAGAACGACATCAAGAAGGTCCTCGCCTACTCCACGGTGTCGCAGATCGGCTTCATGGTCGTGGCCATCGGCGTCGGCTCCTTCGTGGGCGCCATCTTCCACCTCATGACCCACGCCTTCTTCAAGGCGACGCTCTTCCTCGGCTCGGGCTCGGTCATCCACGGCCTCCACCACGAGCAGGACATCCGCAAGATGGGCGGCCTCAAGAAGAAGTTCCCGGTGACCCGCTGGACCTTCCTGATCGCGTGTCTCGCCATCGCGGGCATCCCGTTCTTCGCCGGCTTCTTCTCCAAAGACGAGATCCTCTTCTTCGCGGCGACCGCGCACCGCCAGGGCGCGGCCCCGCTGACCATCGTCTACATCATCGCGGCCCTCGCGGCGCTGATGACCGCGTTCTACATGTTCCGCCTGTACTTCCTCACCTTCGAGGGGACGTACCGCGGCGACAAGCACACCTGGGACCACGCCCACGAGGAGTGGGTCATGAACTGGCCCCTCATCACCTTGGCGTTCCTGTCGACCGTCGGCGGCTTCCTCGGCCTCCCGCACTTCCTCCACGCCCACGTCCTCGACGGCTGGCTCGAGCCCCTCTTCGGCTGGATGTACAGCGGCGGTCACGAGCACGCCCTCTACGTGCTCAACCACGACATGGGGACCGAGCTCGCCCTGATGGGCGTCAGCGTCGTCGTCGCCCTGGTCGGGGTCGGCCTCGCCTGGCACCTCTACATGCGCGGGCGGCTCCCCGTCGCCCCGGTCGAGGCGGGCTGGCACAAGCTCCTGACCAACAAGTACTACGTCGACGAGTTCTACGACCTCGCCGTCATCCGCCCGCTGCGCGCCCTGGCGCGTGGCCTGTACCGCATCGTCGACGTGAAGATCATCGACGGCATCTTCGTTCGCGGCTCCGCGCAGCTCGTGAGCAAGATCGGCGACGGTCTCCGTGTCTTGCAGAACGGCGACGTCCAGGCCTATGCGACCGCGATCGTGGTCGGCCTGGCGGCGGTCCTCCTCCTCGTCGGCGCGCTGAAGTAGGGAGCCGGTTCTCATGGACATGGCGACGACACTCGCGAACCCGGAGAGCAGCGGCTCGATCCTGCTCGCCGCGCTCATCGTGCTACCCCTCCTCGGGGCCATCCTGCTCGCCTTCATCCCGAAGGAGCAGACGGCCGCTCACCGCGGGATCGGGGCCACCATCTCGCTGTTGGTGTTCCTGCTGTCGATCCCGCTGATCACCGGCTTCGACTCGTCGGTGGGCTTTCAGCCGCAGTGGGCGATGAGCCTCGACTGGATCCCCTCCATCGGAGCCTCGTTCACCATCGGCCTCGACGGCATCAGCCTGTGGATCGTGGTGCTGACCACGTTCCTGACGCCGCTCATCCTGCTCGGCGCCCAGAAGGCGATCGACCAGCGCGTCCGCGAGTTCGTCATCTCCATGCTCGTCCTCGAGTCGGCGATGATCGGCACGCTGGTCGCGACGGACCTGCTCCTCTTCTATCTCTTCTGGGAGATGATGCTCATCCCGATGTACCTCCTCATCGGGATCTGGGGCGGCAAGAACCGGCTCTTCGCGACCATCAAGTTCGTCGTCTACACGGTGGTCGGCAGCCTCCTGATGCTGGTCGCCATCATCTACCTCTACGTGAAGACCGGCGACTCGGGGCCGGCGAGCTTCGCCTTCGACCGCGTGCTCGCGGTACAGCTCGATCACACCGAGCAGATGTGGCTGTTTGCGGCCTTCGCGCTCGCCTTCTGCATCAAGGTCCCGCTCTTCCCGTTCCACACCTGGCTCCCCGACGCCCACACCGAGGCGCCGACCGCCGGCTCTGTGGTGCTGGCCGGCATCCTCCTCAAGATGGGCACCTACGGCCTGCTCCGCTTCGCCGTGCCGCTCTTCCCCGAGGCGATGGGCGAGTTCTCGCCCCTCATCCTCGTCCTCAGCGTCATCGGCATCGTGTACGGCGCGCTCGTGGCCTTCGCCCAGCAGGACATCAAGAAGCTCGTCGCCTACTCCTCGGTGAGCCACCTCGGCTTCGTGATGCTCGGCATCGTGGCGCTCAACCACCAGGGCCTCGAGGGCGCCATCCTCCAGATGGTGAACCACGGCATCTCGACCGGCGCGCTCTTCCTCCTCGTCGGCATCATCTACGAGCGGCGCCACACCCGCGAGATGAGCGACTACGGGGGGCTCGCGGCCTCGATGCCGGTCTTCGCGACGATCTTCGTCATCGTCACCCTGTCGTCCATCGGCCTGCCGGGGACCAACGGCTTCGCGGGCGAGTTCCTCATCCTCTCCGGCGCCTTCAAGGACGCCCTCCCGGTCGGCATGGCAGGGGCAGGCAGCTGGCCGATGCTCGCCACCGTCAGCGCCATCGTCGCCACGACCGGCGTCGTGCTCGGCGCGATCTACATGCTCTCGATGGTGCGCCGGGTGTTCTTCGGCCCCGTCACCCACGAGGCCAACAAGCGCCTGCCGGACATGAGCATCCGCGAGCACCTCGTCGTGGGGCCGCTCATCGCGCTCATCTTCATCATCGGCCTCTTCCCGACGCTCTTCACCGAGCCCATGCGCGCCTCGGTGGCGCCGCTCGTGCGGGACGTCCGCCCCATCGTGATGAGCGTGCGCGATCCCAACCGCCTCGAGAAGCGACTCGAGGCCCACAGCGAGGCTGCGGACCCCACGGTCCCGCGCATCGCCACCTCGACGCCGGAGTAACCGCGACATGCCCGACGATCTCGTGCTGCTCTCGCCGCTCCTCATCGTGCTGACGATGGGGCTCGTGGCCCTGCTCGTCGCGGTCTTCACCCCCCGCGATCAGCCCAAGGGCTGGCTCGCCTACGTGATCACCGCCGGCTTCATCGTGGCCTTCGCGGCGTGCGTGTGGCTCTGGACCAAAGCCCCCCTGTCCTTCGACCTCCCGAGCCTCCAGAACGCGCTGGTGCTCGATCACTTCGGCCTGGCCCTGTCCGGCATCATCCTGCTCGGCGCCTCGCTCGTGACGCTGACCGCCGTCGACTACCTCCCGAGCCAGAAGTCCGACCACGGCGAGTTCTACGCCCTGCTCGCCTTCAGCGTCCTCGGCATGATGGCGCTGGTCCTGGCCGGCGACATGATGACCTTCTTCGTCGGCCTGGAGCTGATGTCCATCAGCATCTACATCCTGGCCGGCTTCAAGCGCCAGAGCCGCTTCTCGGTCGAGGCGTCGATGAAGTACTTCATCCTCGGCTCCTTCGCGTCGGCGCTGCTGCTCCTCGGCATCTCGTTCACCTACGGGGCCACCGGGGCCATCACCTTCTCCGGCATCGGCCACGCGCTCCACGAGATGGCCGACGTCCCGATGGACATCGCCCAGTTCGGCATGGTCCTGCTGCTGGTCGCGTTCTTCTTCAAGATCGCCGCGGCCCCGTTCCACATGTGGACCCCCGACGTCTACGAGGGCGCGCCGGCGACCGTCACCGGCTTCATGGCCGTCGGCGTCAAGATCGCGGCCTTCGGCGGCTTCGCCCGGCTGATGCTGACCTGCTTCGGCGACCCCCAGTTCCGCACCGGCTCCGTCCCGTGGGAGACCATCATCGCCGTCGTGGCCGTGCTGAGCATGTTCGGCGGCAACCTCATGGCGCTCGCCCAGAAGAACCTCAAGCGCATGCTCGCCTACTCCGCGATCGCGCACACCGGCTACATCATGGTGGCGCTGCTCGCGACCCCGGTCGCCGCCGACAGCCACCTCGCGCTCAACGCCCTCGGCGGCGGCATGATCTTCTACCTCCTCGGCTACACGCTCGCCTCGGCCGCCGCCTTCGGCGTCGCCGCCGCCGTCAGCGGCAACGACGTCGAGGACGTGAGCGACGTCGCCTACGCCGGCCTCGCCAAGCGCAGCCCCGGCGTCGCGCTGGCCCTGGCGATCGCGATGCTCTCGCTCCTCGGCATCCCGCTCACCGCCGGCTTCATGGGCAAGCTGACGATCTTCCAGGAGGTCCTCGACACCACCGGCAACGAGTGGCTGTGGCTGATCATCGTCGCCATCGTCAACTCGATCATCAGCGCCTTCTACTACCTGCGGGTCATCCTCGTCGCGTACATGCGGGACGAGGCCGAGGCCAAGCCGATCCAGCTCATCAAGAGCCGATCGCTGGGGTTCAGCCTCGCCGTGGCGTCGGTCCTGACGCTGTTCGTCGGTATCCTCCCGGGCCGCGCGATGAAGGCCTCGACCCGCGCCGGGCGCAGCCTCGCGGAGACCACCGTCCCCGGCGTGCTCGGGTCCGCCGCGCAGCACACCCGCGCCACCACGCCGGCCGCCGAGCCCCGCGTCGCGGAGCGCCCGTCGACCGAGACGCCGGCGCCCTAGGACACCGCTCCAGGGCCGAGCTGGCGACGCGGGCGGCCCCGGACACCCACCGGGGCGGGCCGACTCAACCGCGTGTCAGAGGGTGCCGGCGAGGAGCTCGGGGAGGTGGACCGCCTCCCACGCCAACGCCTCGCCGTAGCGGTGGTGTAGCGCCTCCCGCCGCCGGAACTCCGGGCTGTGGACGCCGCGGCGCCGTCCCGCGGTGGCCTCCGCGCCGAGCTCGGCGTGGAGCAGCTCGTGGAAGACGATGAAGCCGATGAACCAGCCAGGGACGGCCGGATCGTCGAGCCACCGGTGGATGCGCACCAGATGGCGCCGGAAGTCATAGCTCCCGAGGCGGATCGAGCGCTGCCCCGCGCGCCGCGCGAAGCGGGCCCCCCAGGTGACCGGGAGCGGCGCGAGCAGCGGGAAGTAACGCGCGCGTTCGGCGGCGGCGATCGCGCCGAGATCATGATGGGCGCCGCGGCTCTCCACCCGCACCGGGCGCAGCGACGTCGGCGCGGGGGGAGGCGGGCTCGCGCGCGCGAGGAGCACCCGCACCCGCCGCGGGGCGCCCCGGTCCCCGGTGACCCAGCCGAGGACGGCCTCGAGGGCCTCGTCGCCGAGCTGGGCGAGGTGGTGGGCGACCCGCACCTGGACCCTGCCGGCGACGCGACGCGCGGACAGCATCCGCACGCGGTTGTCGGTCAGGACGACCCGCGCGGGGACACCGCGGCTCGCGAGTGCGCGCTCGAGGCGCTCAGAGAACTTCGCTGCCATCTTCTCTGTGGTAGCGCGTCACGACGACCCAATGAAAGAGCAGCCAGACGCCGACGGCGGCCAACATCACGATGGGGGCGTAGAGCCACGCCGCGACCGGGCGCTGCGCCAGGACGGGCCCGATCGCCGCCTCGCCGCCTGCGCCCGTGATCGCCCCCTCGATGACCTCGAGGCGCGGCGCGACGAGGTCGACCAGCACCCACACGAAGAACGCGATCAGCGCGCTCGCGAAGACGGCATAGACCGCTCGCGCGAAGCGCCGCCGAAGCTGATGCGCGCGGAGGTAGAACATGATGAAGAGGAACACGACCGCGTACATCGCGCCGTGCATGTACCAGTCGCGCATCGGGGTCGTCGCGGCGACGACCGTGCCGATGACCGCGGTCGCCACGAGCAGCGCGATGCCCGCCCAGACGTAGCGCGAGTGGATCGAGTGGAAGAACTCGGAGATGTGGTCGACGTCCGAGCGCACCTGCGCCATGGGCGCTGGGACCTCGAAGCCGTCCTCGGTGACCGCGGTCTTGAGCCGATGCTCGGCGCGCCGGGGGCCGGCATCGGCGCCAGCGAGCCCGGTGACGTCGCCCGACGCGGCCTCACCTGGATCTCCCGGCGGCGCGCCCGGCGGGGTCATCGGGTCCTCCGACGGAGGTGGCGGCGAGCTGCCCATGGGCGGACCTTAGCAGCGCGCCGATCGGTGTCAATCGCCCGTCCCACGGGGCTCCGCGGGCCTCCTGGACCGCCCCTGAAAACCGTTGACAAGGGCGATCGGATCCATGAAAGTCCCGACCTGCCGTCGGCAGCCGCTGAGCGCCTGTAGCTCAGTCGGATAGAGCAACGGCCTTCTAAGCCGTGGGTCAGAGGTTCGAGTCCTCTCAGGCGCGTGTTCCTTAACATCGCAATTCTGGTGAGTGTAGCTCAGCTGGTTAGAGCGTCGGTTTGTGGCACCGAAGGTCGGGGGTTCAAACCCCCTCACTCACCCCAGTCGTAGGTCGAGGTCCCGCTTCTCGGGGCCTCGACCGCACGATGCGCCCGTAGCTCAGCTGGATAGAGCGTCGGACTTCGAATCCGCAGGCCGCAGGTTCGAATCCTGCCGGGCGCAGACACGCTCCCGAGCCGCGACCTCTCAAGGTCGCGGACGCATCGGGAAACGGCTTGACAACCCGGCCAAAGCCGGGCAAATAGCGCGGCCGGTGGTCCCAACCACCTGCACGGGCGCGTAGCTCAATTGGCAGAGCACCGGACTCTTAATCCGTAGGTTGAAGGTTCGATTCCTTCCGCGCCCACCAGAAACAGGTCGCCCCGCCCGGGGCGGCCTGTTTCCATTTGGACCGCCGTCCACCTGCCACGGTGGCGCGCGGTCCCGACCGGAGGCTCCGGTCCTGATCCCACCGTCGAGACGCGTCGCCCGTGCCTACGGCGACCCGCTGAGGCTGCGAGAGTGGCGGAACTGGTAGACGCGCTGGGTTTAGGTTCCAGTGGTTACGGCCGTGGGGGTTCGAGTCCCCCCTCTCGCATCCCGACCCCACCGCGGACGCGTGCCCGCGCAGACCAAAGCAGACGCCCATGAAAACCTCTGTCGAAGCCCTCAGCGAGGTCGAGATCAAGGTCGAGGTCGAGATCCCGGCCGAGACCGTCGACCGCGAGTACGCCCGTCAACTCTCCCGCTTCGGGCAGCGCTCGAAGGTCAAGGGCTTCCGCCCCGGGAAGGCGCCCAAGGCGCTGGTGCGCAAGCAGTTCGGGACCAGCATCGCCGCCGAGACGGCGCGCGCGCTGATCTCGAACAGCCTCGGTGAGGTGCTCGACGGGCTCGAGCAGACCCCGCTCGGGGAGCCGGCCATCGAGCCCGGCCTCGCCCAGGAGGGGGAGGCCATGACCTACGCGGTGCGCGTTCAGGTCAAGCCGTCGATCGAGATCCACAGCTGGGAAGACATCGAGGTCACGGTGCCCGCCGCCACGGTGGACGACGCGAAGGTCGCCGAGCGGCTGAGCGAGCTGCAGGCGCGCCACAAGGAGCGCGTCCCGGTCGAGGACCGCGGCGCCGACACCGGCGACATCTTGATCGTCGGCCTCGAGGGCTTCCTCGAGGGGACGCCCGATCCCCGCCTCGGCGGCGACCACGTCGAGATCAACGTCGGCGCGGGCCGGATGATCCCCGGCTTCGAGGACCAGCTCATCGGCGCCAAGGCCGGGCAGGTCGTCGAGGTCGAGGCGACCTTCCCCGACGACTACGGCCCGGCGGACCTCTCCGGCAAGGACGCGCGCTGGAACGTCACCATCCACGAGGTCTACGTCGAGGAGACGCCGGAGGCCGACGACGACTTCGCCCAGGACGTCGGCTTCGACACCCTCGACCTGCTCCTCGCGGACCTGCGCACGAAGCTCGAGGGAGAGCTCGAGGCGACCCGCAAGGGCGAGCTCGAGCGCCGCGTCGTGACCGTCCTGCTCGAGCGCAACGCGTTCAAGATCCCGCCGGTCCTGCACCAGGCCGCGATGGAGGATCGGGCGCGCAACATGCTCCAGCTCCTGCGGATGCAGGGGGCGGACCAGGAGATGGCCATCGAGATCATCAACTCGAACCTCGAGGGCCTCAGCCGCACGGCGGAGACGTCGGTCCGGCGCCAGCTGGCGCTCGAGGCCTTCGCCAAGGCCCAGGGGATCGAGGCGGACGACGAGGCGCTCTCCGAGGAGATCGCGCGGCTCATCAACGAGCAGGGCGAGCGGACCGCGAAGCTTTACGAGAAGGAAGAGATGCGCGAAACCCTCCGCATGGAGATGACGCAGCGGCGCGCGCTCGAGCGTATCCTCGAGTCGGCTCACGTCATCGACGAGAAGCCGGCGGCGCCCGAGGCCGCTGCGCCAGATGTGGAGGAAGACGCATGACCCTGACCCCGACCGTGATCGAGCAGACCCACCGCGGTGAGCGCGAGTGGAGCCTGTTCTCCCGGCTCCTGAAGGACCGCATCATCTTCCTCGGTGGTGAGATCAACGATCTCGTCGCCAACGTGGTGATCGCGCAGCTCCTGTTCTTGGAGAGCGAGGATCCCGAGAAGGAGATCCACCTCTACATCAACTCGCCGGGCGGCTCGATCACGGCTGGGATGGCGATCTACGACACGATGCAGTTCGTGGGCTGCCAGATCTCGACCATCTGCATCGGACAGGCGGCGAGCATGGCGGCGGTGCTGCTCGCGGCCGGGGCGAAGGGCAAGCGCTTCGCCCTGCCCCACGCGCGGCTGCTCCTCCACCAGCCGATGGGAGGCCTCGGCGGCCAGGCCACCGACATCGACATCGCGGCGCGCGAGATCCTGTTCATCAAGCAGCAGATCCTCGAGGTGCTCTCGAAGCACACCGGCAAGGACGTGGAGGCGCTGCGGCAGGACACCGACCGCGACTTCTTCCTCCGCCCCTCGCAGGCGGTCGAGTACGGCCTCATCGACCAGATCGTCGAGCGCAAGCTCTAGCGCGCGTGGCGCGCCACGCGCTACGCGCCAGGTCTCTGCCGCGCCTCGGTTTCGCTGTCGTGGGTCTGCTTGGCGGCGGGGTGTGGACGCGGTCTCGACCGTGCCTATAGACTAGCGACTGTTTCGCCCGCCGCGTACGAACCGCGTCGGGGCCGAAGCCGGAAACCTCCCCTCGGACGAACACAGTCCCGATAGCTCACGGAGTCACGGTTGGACAGACGGCGAGACACGAACAACCTCTGCTGCTCCTTCTGCGGGAAGAGCCAGAAAGAGGTGAAGAAGCTCATCGCAGGCCCGACCGTGTACATCTGCGACGAGTGCATCGGGCTCTGTAACGACATCATCGCCGAGGAGATCCAGAAGGACGAGTCGTACACGGGGCTCACCTCGATCCCGAAGCCGCGCGAGATCCGCAAGGTCCTCGACGAGTACGTCATCGGCCAGGACCGGGCGAAGAAGATCCTCAGCGTGGCGGTGTACAACCACTACAAGCGGATCGACGCCAAGGACGGGCAGCGAGACGACATCGACCTGCAGAAGTCCAACATCCTGGTGCTCGGCCCGACGGGCAGCGGCAAGACGCTCCTGGCGCAGACCCTCGCCCGGCTCCTCAAGGTCCCGTTCACCATCGTGGACGCGACGACCCTGACCGAGGCGGGCTACGTCGGCGAGGATGTCGAGAACATCATCGTCAACCTGCTGCAGAACGCCGACCACGACGTCGAGAAGGCGCTGCGCGGCATCATCTACATCGACGAGATCGACAAGATCAGCCGCAAGTCCGACAACCCCTCGATCACCCGCGACGTTTCGGGCGAGGGGGTGCAGCAGGCGCTGTTGAAGATCATCGAGGGGACCATCGCCTCGGTGCCGCCGAAGGGCGGGCGCAAGCACCCGCAGCAGGAGTTCTTGCAGATCGACACGACGAACATGTTGTTCATCGTGGGCGGGGCCTTCACCGGCCTCGAGAAGATCATCGAGCGCCGCATCGGCAAGAAGTCGCTCGGCTTCGGCGCCGACAAGCAGCTCGCGCGATCCATCAACAAGCTCGGCGAGATCCTGAGCCGGGTGGAGCCCGAGGATCTCATCAAGTACGGGCTCATCCCCGAGTTCGTCGGGCGTCTGCCGGTCATCGCGACGCTGCACGAGCTCACCGAGGAGGCGCTCATCCGCATCCTCGTCGAGCCCAAGAACGCGCTCGTGAAGCAGTACCGCCGTCTCCTCGAGATGGACGGCGTGCGGCTGACGTTCACGGACGCCGCGCTCAAGGCGATCGCGCACCGTGCGCTCGATCGCAAGACCGGCGCCCGGGGTCTGCGCGCCATCATCGAGGACGTGACCCTCGACGTGATGTACGACGTCCCCTCCTTGGACAACGTCAAGGAGGTCGTCATCAACGAGGACGTCATCACCGGCGGCGGTCGCCCGATCATCGTATACGACAAGGAGGCGGCGACCGCCTGAGGGCGCGTACGCACCCCGACCTCCGAGGAACGAAGAGAGCTCCATGTTCGGCAAAGACAAGCGCGGCGGCCGCTCGCGGCTCGTGCCCCTGCTCCCGCTGCGCGACATCATCGTGTTCCCCTACATGGTCGTGCCGCTCTTCGTGGGGCGCGACAAGTCCATCGCCGCGCTCGAAGAGGCGATGGCGGGGGACAAGGAGATCCTGCTCTCCGCCCAGAAGAAGGCGAAGACCAACGATCCCACCCCCGACGACATCTTCCGCGTCGGGACCCTCGGGACGATCATCCAGCTGCTGCGCCTCCCCGACGGGACCATCAAGGTCCTCGTCGAGGGCAAGCAGCGCGCCAAGATCAAGCGCTTCGTCCCGCACGACCAGTACTTCCTGTGCGAGGTCGAGGACATCCAGGAGAAGCGGGACAGCTCGGTCGAGGTCGAGGCGCTGATGCGCCAAATCCAGTCGACCTTCGAGAGCTACGTGAAGCTCAACAAGCGCATCCCGCCCGAGATGCTGATGAGCGTCTCGACCATCGACGACCCGGCGCGCTTGGCCGACACCATCGTCGCCCACCTGTCGTTGAAGCTGAACGACAAGCAGTCGATCCTCGAGATCGACGATCCGGTCAAGCGCCTGGAGAGGCTCTACGAGCTGATGCAGGCGGAGATCGAGATCCTTCTGGTCGAGAAGAAGATCCGCACGCGGGTCAAAAAGCAGATGGAGAAGAGCCAGAAGGAGTACTACCTCAACGAGCAAATGCAGGCGATCCAGAAGGAGCTCGGCGAGCGCGACGAGTTCAAGAACGAGATCCAGGAGCTCGAGGAGAAGATAAACAACAAGCGGATGTCCAAGGAGGCCACGCTCAAGCTCAAGCGGGAGCTGAAGAAGCTCAAGATGATGAGCCCGATGAGCGCCGAGGCCACGGTCGTCCGCAACTACATCGACTGGATCCTGTCGCTGCCTTGGTTCCACACGACCAAGGACAAGCTCGACATGGCGGAGGCCGAGGCGATCCTCGAGGCGGACCACTACGGGCTGAAGAAGGCCAAGGAGCGCATCCTCGAGTATTTGGCCGTGCAGCACCTGGTGCAGAAGCTCAACGGCCCGATCCTGTGCTTCGTGGGGCCCCCTGGAGTCGGCAAGACCTCGCTCGCGAAGTCCATCGCCCGGGCGACCGGCCGCAAGTACGTGCGCATGAGCCTCGGCGGCATGCGCGACGAGGCGGAGATCCGCGGGCACCGCCGGACCTACATCGGCGCCCTGCCGGGCAAGATCATTCAGAGCGTGAAGAAGGCCGGGTCGTCGAACCCGGTGTTCCTGCTCGACGAGATCGACAAGATGTCGATGGACTTCCGGGGCGACCCGTCGAGCGCGCTGCTCGAGGTGCTCGATCCCGAACAGAACCACACGTTCAACGACCACTACCTCGACCTCGACTACGATCTGTCGAAGGTCATGTTCATCGCGACGGCGAACAACCTGCACAGCATCCCGCTGCCGCTCCAGGACCGCATGGAGATCATCGAGATCTCCGGCTACACCGAGTACGACAAGCTCAACATCGCGCGCCGCTACCTCCTGCCGAAGCAGTCCGAGGCGAACGGCATCGCCGAGCTCGACGCGAAGTGGACGGACTCGGCCGTGCGCACCCTCATCCACCGCTACACCCGGGAGGCGGGTGTCCGTAGCCTCGAGCGCGAGATCGCGAGCGTCTGCCGCAAGATGGCCAAAGAGGTCATCAAGTTCCGCGAGGACGGCAAGCACGACGACGACATCAAGTTCCGGGTGAACGCGAGCAAGGTCCAGAGCTACCTCGGGCCGCCGCGCTACCGCTCCGGGCAGGCCGAGGAGACCGACGAGGTCGGCGTGACCAACGGGCTCGCGGTGACCAACGCCGGCGGTGACCTGTTGACGACCGAGGTGTCGCTGATGCCGGGCTCGGGTCAGCTGAAGCTGACCGGCAACCTCGCCAAGGTCATGGAGGAGTCGGCTCACGCCGCGCTGTCGTACGTGCGCTCGAAGGCGTACCAGTGGGGGCTCGGGAAGAACTTCCACAAGTACATCGACATCCACATCCACTTCCCCGAGGGCGCCATCCCGAAGGACGGCCCGTCGGCGGGCATCACGATGGCGACGAGCCTGGTGAGCGCGATCACGCGGACGCCGGTGCGCAAGGACGTTGCGATGACCGGCGAGATCACGCTGCGTGGGCGCGTGCTGCCCATCGGCGGGCTCAAGGAGAAGGTGCTGGCTGCGCACCGCGCTGGGATCAAGCTCGTGCTCCTCCCCGAGGAGAACAAGAAGCACATCCGCGACATCCCGAAGACGGTCCGCAACTCCATCAAGCTCGTGACCGTCCGCCACATGGACGAGGTCATCCCGCTGGCGTTGATCCGCGACATCACCGCGCGCAAGGTCGACGAGGTCGTGACCGAGCGCATCGACCCGCTCGTCGGGCTGCTGCTCGGCGAGCCGGACGAGAAGGCGGCCCCGCCGGCGGTGACCGAGCCGCCGCCGACCCCGGCGCCCGTGCATTGAGGGACGATCACAGCGCTCCCTCGGGGCGGCCGATCGAATCGCTCGCTCGAGGCGCCTCGGTGGAACGCCTCACCCCTCCCGCCGCGGAGCGCGCAAGCTCGCCCCGCAGCGGGAACCCTCGGGGTGAGACGTTCCAGGCGCCACTCGCTCGCTAGCCCCCTGACGATCACATCGCTCGCTCGGGGCGCCTCAGTGGAACGGCTCGCGCATCCCACCGCGGAGCTCGCTAGCTCGCCCCGCGGCGGGAACCCTCAGCGCGAGACGTTCCAGGCGCCACTCGCTCGCTGGCCCCCTACCCGCCTGCGGCGGTCCCCCACTCCATGGGGGAGGTGTGTCGGCTTCGCCGACGGGCGGCCCCGTACCGCCAGGCTAGCTACCTAGACGCCGAACTTGGTGTCGATGCCGAAGATGCGCTCTATGTCCTCGACGATGCCGCTGGCCTTGAGCTTCTCCACGCCGGCGACCTCGACCTGACGCACGCGCTCGCGGGTGAGGTTCAAGATGTGGCCGACCTCCTCGAGGGTCAGACCGCCGTTCTCCGCGACGTCGAGCGCGCAGGTGTGCTCCATCTCCCAGACCTCGAGGTGTGGGAAGTTGAGCTTGATCGAGCGGGTCTCGTCCTTGACGTCGAGGTAGAGGTGGTACTTGCAGCTGACGAAGGGGCACGGGCGGATGCCGTCGACGCAGTCCGCGCGCGACTTCGGGCGCTCGTACCACATGTCGTCGACGAGCTCGATGCCCTCCTGGATCTCGGCGCGAGTGAGCCGACGCCCGGCGATGGTGCGAGGCCGCATCCGGCTCCGCCGCTGCCGACGCTCCGGAGGGAGGGCCGCGTCGTCGCGCTGAGAGTCCATGTCCTCCTCATCGCTGGCAGCGTCCAAGGCGTCCTCGTCGCCGGGCTCGCCATCAGAATGATGGACGCCCCGCGTATGCGTTATCGGAGGGGATCCGCTGTCCGTCAACTTTCGACCCATGCGACCTGCGGCCGCGGCGTCAGGTGCCGCGGCGGGCTCGCGAACGCGAGCGTGTGTGGGAACCGGGGGCACCGACCGGCGGCCGGAACGTCGTCCCTTCACGTCGAATAGATCAAACCCGGGATCGGGCGTCAAGCCGCCGCAGAACACGCCGGTGACAACCGGGGCGCGAGAGAGCTCCCAAGAGGGGCGCCGAGGCGCCCCCACCGCGCCTCAGGGGGCGGGCGGCACCATCTTGATGACCTTGTCACCGATGTTGAGCGCGATGACACCGGTGAGCTCGCGGGCACCGTCGCGCCAGGTGATCCAGGCGGCAACCGGGAGCTTGTGCTGCATCCCGACGGCGTGGAGCTCGACCACCAGGCCATCCTTCGCCGGCAGCGAGCCGACCCGGTCGGCAGCGGCGAAGCTGTCACGCCACACGACGTCCGTGCCGTGCTCGATCTCGCCCTTGCGGACCGTGACCCCTCCAGAGACGCGGCCGAAGTCCATCGCGCACGCGCGCCCCTTGCAGCGCTCCCACCAGGGTCCGGTCGCGACCGCCGGGGTCGGCGGGGTCGGCGGGGTCACCGGGGCCACCTGCGGGTCGCCCGGCGTCGGCGCACCGCCGCCCGGAGCCCCGTCGCCAGGAGGCTCGTCGCCGCTCGGTCGGGCCGCGGGGGCGTCCGGCGCGACGGGCTCGCCCGCGCCGTCGCTCGGGTTCTCAACGGCCCCGGGGGCGTCGTCGGCCCCGTCGTCCACGCCGGCCTCGACGACAGCGCCGGCGGCCGTCGTGACCGTCCCCGACGGACGGCCCTCGGATCCCGGCGCCGCGGCTACCGCGGCCACGGGGATCGCCTCGTTGTCCCCGGCGCTGATCGCAGCCGTCGGTGGCGTCGTGCCCGCCGGCGTGGGGTTGCTCACCAAAAACCACGTCAGCGCGTAGCCGATGCCGAAGCCGCCAACGAAGACACCCAAGATCACCAGTAGCCGTTTGTTCATCGCCGCCATAATAGTCGCTAGTCCGCGGTCGACAACTTACCTGGTCGACCGCACGCCGGAAGTGACCGGGGGAGTCCCCAGCCACCCGCCGCGCGGCGCCCCTGAGCGGGGCCGCGTGGGCCTCAACGGTTTGCCCAGCCTGAATAATTCTGCTACCCGGAAGTCGACGGCTCTCGCGTCGGCTCCCCCCCGCTCGAACGGAGAACCCATGTCGCTGAAGAACCGCACCCTCGCCCTCATCTCGGTCCTCGCGCTGAGCGTCCCGGCCGTCGCCGCCGCGTGCCCCGACCAGCCCGCCACGGCGACCGCCGTGAGCGCCGAGGACGCCCCCGCCGACTACACCATCGAGGCGACCGCCGCGCCGGTGAAGGCCGGCGCCCAGGGCTTCGCCGTCGTCACGATCAAGATCGGCGGCGGCTACCATTGGAACAAAGAGTACCCGGCGAAGGCCACCGTCGTGGCCTCCGGGGCCGCCATCGGCGTAGCGAAGACGGAGTTCAAGCAGACCTCCGGCGACTTCGAGAGCGAGGAGACGGTGGCGACCCTGAAGATCCCGGTGAACGGGAAGACGGCCGGCGAAGGGACGCTGACGGTGGATACGCGCTTCGGCGTGTGCAGCGACAAGGTGTGTCTCATCAAGAAGGCGTCGGCAAACGTCACCGTGGTCGTCGCGGACTGAGGGGGCTCGGCCGGACGGCCCCCGAGGCCCGCGCCGGATCGCGCGGGCGCCGCGTTGGACCCCGGGCGTCGCGTCGTCGCCGGGCCTGCGAGAAGGTGTGGTGATGGAAGATCTCGAGCTCCTCCGCGACGTCGAGCGCACGCTCAGCATCCAGTTCGCCGAAAAGCGCCAGCTGCTGAGCTTCGACGAGTTCTTCACGCTGTTCTGCGAGGAGCCCCGGCAGCACAGCCGCACCGCAGCCCAGTATCTGCGCGACACGATGCTCCACTTCGGCACCTACGAGGTGGAGCGCCCCGAGGGGGCGGTCACGCGCTACCGCCTGTTCGACTGCCCGTGGAGCGACGGCAAGGACCGCGTGGTGGGCCAAGAGGCGGCCCAGAACGCCCTCTTTCGCCTCATCAACGGCTTCGCCCGTGAACGTCGGGTGACCCGGCTGATGCTGCTGCACGGGCCCAACGGCTCGGCCAAGAGCTCGCTCATCGAGTGCCTGTGCCAGGCCATCGAGCAGTACAGCGCCACCGCCGAGGGGGCGATCTACCGCTTCAACTGGATCTTCCCGTCGATGAGCGTCGCGAAGAAGCGGCTCGGCTTTGGGGCCTCGACCCGCCACGGCGCCCTCGAGAGCTACGCCCAGCTCGACGACACCGAGGTCGACGCCCGACTCCCCGCGGATCTGCGCGACCACCCGCTGCTGCTGCTGCCGCGGGACCAGCGCCGGACGCTCATCGACCGCCTCCGCGAGGCGAGCCGCTTGCCCGAAGACGAGCCGCTCGGCGAGTACCTCGTCGACGGCGACCTCGCGCCGCGCTCGCGCGCCATCGTCAACGCGCTGATGGCGGCCTACCACGGGGATCTGCAGCGCGTCCTGCAGCACATCCAGGTGGAGCGCTTCTACTTCTCGCGGCGCTACCGGACCGGGATCGTCACGATCGAGCCGCAGCTCCACGTCGACGCCGGGGTGCGCCAGGTCACGATGGACCAGGGGCTCGGAGCGCTGCCGAGCGCGCTCCGCAACCTCAGCATGTACGAGCCCTTTGGCGACCTCGTGGACGCCAACCGGGGGATCCTGAACTACAACGACCTGCTCAAGAAGCCGGTCGACGCCTTCAAGTACCTGCTCGCGACCTGCGAGCGCGGGACCGTCGCGCTGTCCAACGCGATCCTCCATCTCGACGTCGTGTTCCTCGCGAGCTCCAACGAGGTTCACCTGCGAGCGTTCAAGGAGTACCCCGACTGGCCGTCGTTCAAGGGGCGCATGGACCTCGTCAAGATGCCGTACCTGCGCGACTACACGGTCGAGCAGGCGATCTACGACGAGCAGATCGCGCGCAGCGACCTCGGCGAGCGCGTCGTCCCGCACACCACCTGGGTGCTGGCGCTGTGGGCGGTGCTGACGCGCCTGCAGCGGCCGCATGCGGAGGGCTACCCCACCCAGATCCGCGACGCCATCGCGCGCCTGACCCCCATCGAGAAGGCCGAGCTCTACGCTGGCGGGCGGACCCCGCGGGATCTGAACGCCGAGCAGACGCGGGAGCTCCGGGCGATGCTCCCGGAGCTGCTCGCCGAGGGGCAGGAGCAGGGCCACTACGAGGGCTCCCTCGGCGCGTCGCCCCGGGAGATGAAGCAGACCATCCTCAACGCCCTTCAGGACCGCCGGCACTGGGGCGTGTCGCCGCTGGGCGTGCTGGCCGAGCTGCGCGAGCTCATCAAGCAGAAGAGCGTCTACGAGTACCTCCAGCTCAAGCCCGACGGCGGCTACCACGACTACGCGAGCTTCATCGATCAGGTGGAGGAGCGTTGGCTTGAGCGCGTCGACGGGGAGCTGCGGGGCGCGATGGGGCTCGTGAGCGAGCAGCAGTACGAGGATCTTTTCGCCCGCTACATCCTCCACGTCTCCTACGCGCTCAAGGGCGAGAAGCTCTACAACGCGGCGACCGGGCGCTACGAGGCCCCCGACACCCAGCTGATGGGTCAGCTCGAGAAGGTCTGGGAGATCACCGGGGACCTCGACCGCTTCCGCAAAGACCTCGTGTCGCGGGTCGGGGCCTGGCGGGTCGAGCACCAGGCCGACGAGATCGCGTACCGGCGCCTGTTCCCGAAGCTCATCGGGACCCTCGAGGACGACTACTACAAGAGCCAGCGCGCCAAGGTGCAGCGGCAGTGCGAGCAGCTCGTGACGGTGCTGGTGGCCGACGACATCGGCGAGGACCCGACCCACCACGGGCTCCAGGCCGCGGACGTCGAGCGCACCCGGCAGGTCCTCGAGCAGCTCACCGCGACGTACGGCTACAAGGTCCCGGCGCTGCGTGAGATCCTCGGCGCGGTCCTCAAGGCCCGCTACTGATCGCGAGCGTCATGGACGCTCCGATACCCACTCCGCGCCGTCGGGGCCGACCTCGCGCTTCCAGATCGGGACGTCCTGCTTGAGGCGATCGATGAGCATGCGGCACGCCGTGAACGCCTCGTCGCGATGCGCACTTCCGGCCGCCACGATGACCGCGACGTCGCCTATATCCAGCACGCCGACGCGATGGTGCACCGCACAGACCGACCCCGGGACGGCGGCCTCGACCTCGGCCACGAGCCGCTCGAGCTGTCGGCGCGCCATCGCGCCGTAGGCCTCGTACTCGAGCCGGACGACGGCGCGGCCGCGGGCGTGATCGCGGACGGCGCCGACGAAGGTCACCACCCCGCCGTGGGCGGGGCCTGAGACGAGCTGGGTCAGCGCCTCGTGGCGGGCGGCGTCGAGGGGCTCGACGGTCAGATCGACGGCGGCGAGGTCAGCGGGCGCGGCCGGTCCGGTCCCCGCGCCCCCGGCGACCGGCGGGATCAGCACGAGCTCCGCGCCGTCGTGAAGCGGGGCGTCGAGGGCCGCGAACTCCCCGTCCACGGCGACCCGGACCACCGCCATCAGCGCCTCGAGCGCCGGGTAGCGCATGACGAGCAGGGCGACGGCGTCCGCCACGGTGGCGCCGTCGGGGACCTCGAGCCGCTCCTCGGAGCGGCCGACGCGCTCACGCACGTGAGCGAAATACAGCACGTTGAGATACATCACGGTGGCGGATACTATCTGCAGCCCGACTGCCTTGGAAGCACGACGCACGCCGGAGCTCAACATGCACGAAGGCCTCGACGCCTTCCGCCGCCACGCGGCGACTCACGATCTCATCCCGGTCTCGCGCGCGGTCTTCAGTGACCTCGAGACCCCGGTCGCCGCCTTCTGGAAGCTCCGCCGCGGCGCGTGGAGCTTCCTGCTCGAGTCGGTCGAGGGCGGCGAGGCGTGGGCTCGCTACACCATGATGGGGACCGAGCCGCGCGCGATCTACCGGGCCCGCGGGGCGGAGCTGACCATCGAGCGTCCGGGCGAGGCCCCCGAGGTGATCGCCACTCCCGATCCCCTCGGCGTCGTCGCGGCGCGCTTCGCGACCGACCGGGTCTACGTCGATCCCACCCTGCCCCGCTTCGTCGGCGGCCTCGTCGGCGCCCTCGCCCACGACGCGGTGCGCTGGGTCGAGCGCATCCCCGATCGGCACCACGACCCGACGGACCAGACACCCGAGCTGATCTTCCTCGAGACGCGGCTCGTGCTGGTCTGGGACAACCTCAAGCACCGCGCCGTGCTCGTGTACCTCGCCCAGGTCACCGGGGCTGAAGGCGCGGACGCCGCCTGGCGCGAGGCCCAGGCCGCCCTCGACGAGGCCGAGGAGCGGCTCGCCGGACCGCTCCCCGCGCTGCCGACGAGCCCCGACCCCGCCCCGCGCGAGGCCACGGTCTCGATGGATGACGCCGCCTACCGCGCCGTCGTCGAGGAGGCGCGGCGCTTCGTCGTCGCCGGCGACGTCATCCAGGTCGTCGTGAGCCGGCGCTTCGATCAGCCCGCCGCCGGGCTGCACCCGTTCCTGGTCTATCGGGCCCTGCGCGGGGTGAACCCGTCGCCGTACATGTTCTACCTCGAGCTCGGCGCGACGACCCTGGTCGGCGCCTCGCCCGAGGTCCTCGTGCGCCACACCGACGGCCTGCTCGAGGTCCGCCCGCTCGCCGGGACGCGCCGCCGCGGCGCCGCCCCCGAGGAGGACGCGGCGCTGGCCGCCGAGCTCCTTGCCGACCCCAAGGAGCGGGCCGAGCACGTCATGCTCGTCGACCTCGGGCGCAACGACGTCGGTCGCGTCGCGCAGATCGGCACCGTCGCCATCCCCGAGCAGATGATCATCGAGCGCTACAGCCACGTCATGCACCTCGTCAGCCACGTGACCGGGCAGCTCCGGCCAGGGCTCGGCCCGGCGGACGTCATCCGCGCGACCTTCCCGGCGGGGACGCTGAGCGGCGCCCCCAAGATCCGCGCGATGGAGATCATCGACGCCCTCGAGGGGAGCCGTCGCGGCTTCTACGGCGGGGCCGTCGGGACCATCGGCGTCGACGGCAACCTCGACCTCTGCATCGCCATCCGCACCCTCGTCGCCAACGGCGACGTGTTCAGCGTGCAGGCGGGGGCGGGGCTCGTGTACGACAGCCAGCCCCAGCGCGAAGCGGACGAGACGCGGAGCAAGGCCCAGGCCGTGCTCCGAGCGATCGACCAGGCGCGCCACCTGTTCTTCCGACGAAGCCTCTGAGGGGCCGAGGAGCATCTGTCCGTGCGCGTCCTGATGATCGACAACTACGACAGCTTCACGTTCAACCTCGTGCAGTACCTCGGCGAGCTCGGGGCCGAGGTCGACACCGTGCGCAACGACGCCCTCTCCGTCGACGAGGCGCTCCGACGCGGGGCCGACGCCATCGTCGTCTCCCCCGGGCCGTGCACGCCGAGCGAGGCGGGCATCTCGGTGCCCCTCATCCAGGCGGCGAGCGGGCGCGTGCCGCTGCTCGGGGTGTGCCTCGGCCACCAGTCCCTCGCCCAGGCCTTCGGGGGCTCGATCGTCCGCACGACCGCCGTGATGCACGGCAAGACCTCGCCCATCCACCACGCGAACAGCGACGTCTTCGCCGGGCTGCCGAACCCCTTCGACGCCACCCGCTACCACAGCCTGATGGCGAGCCCCGACGATCTGCCGGCGTGCCTCACCGTCACCGCCTGGACCGACGACCCCGGTGGGCGCGTCATCATGGGCCTCGCCCACGCCACGCACCCGACCTGGGGCGTGCAGTTCCACCCCGAGTCCATCCTGACCCTCGCCGGCAAGCGTCTGCTGTCGAACTTCCTGGCGCTGGCGAGCGCGACCCCGGAGTCCCACCCGTGAGCCACCTCCCGAACGGCCAGAGCGCCCTCGCCGTCGCGCTCCGCGCCGTCATCGCCGGACAACACCTCGACGCCGACGCGAGCCAGCGGGCGCTCGAGGTCATCATGAGCGGCGAGGCGCCCGAGGCGCAGATCGCGGGCTTCTTGACCGCGCTCCGCATGAAGGGCGAGACCGTCGAGGAGATCACCGGCGCCGTGCGCGCCATGCGCGCGCGGGTCGTGCCGATCCACGTCGGCCGCGACGTCGTCCTCGACACCTGCGGCACCGGGGGGGACGGCGCCGGGACCTTCAACATCTCGACCGCCGTCTCCTTCGTGTGCGCCGCCGCCGGGGTCACCGTCGCCAAGCACGGCAACCGCGCCGTCTCGTCGCGGGTCGGCAGCGCCGACGTCCTCGAGCGCCTCGGGGTACGCATCGACCTCGCCCCAGAGGCGGTTGTGCAGTGCATCACCGAAGTTGGCGTAGGGTTCATGTTCGCGCCGATGCACCACGCTGCATTGCGGCATGCAGCGCCGACGCGGCGAGCCCTCGGGTTTCGCACCATGCTCAACCTGCTCGGCCCGATGACCAACCCCGCGGGCGCCACCCACCAGCTGGTCGGCATCTACGACCCGGACCGCCTCGACACCGTCGCCCAGGTGCTCCAGCGCCTCGGCACCCGGCGGGCGATGGTCGTGCACGGCGACGACGGGCTCGACGAGGTGTCGATCGCCGCCCCGACCCAGGCGACGGTGCTGTTCGACGGCCGGACCGAGCGCTGGGTGCTCGCCCCCGAGGAGCTCGGGGTGCCGCGCGCGCCGCTGTCGGCGGTGGCTGGCGGCGACGGGGCGGAGAACGCCGCGCTGGTCCGCGAGGTGCTGAGCGGCACGGCGACCGGCCCCCCGACCGACATCGTGCGGCTCAACGCGGGCTGCGCGCTGTGGGTCGCCGAGCGCGTCGTGAGCGTGACCGACGGCGTCGCGCTGGCGACGCAGCTCCTGCGAGACGGGGCGGCCCTCGCGAAGCTCGACGCGCTGGCGCGGCTCAGCCAGGAGCTCGGCTCGTGACGGCCGCCGGGACCGCCCCCCCGATGAGCGACGTCCTCGCCCGCATCGTCCGCGGGACGCGCGCGCGCCTGGCCGCGACGCCGATCGACCTCGACGCGCTGCGGGAGCGCGCCCGCGCGACGGCGCCAGGCCCGGACGCGCTCGCGGCGCTGTCGGCGCCCGGGGTGCGCGTCATCGCGGAGGTGAAGCGGCGCAGCCCGAGCGCCGGGGCGATCCGCGCGGAGGCCGACCCCGTCGCGCTCGCGCGGGCCTACGCCGCGGGCGGCGCGGCGGCGATCAGCGTGCTGACCGAGCCGGACCACTTCGGCGGGGCGCTCGCCGACCTGGCGGCGGTCGCGGCGAGCGTCCCGACCCCGTGCCTGCGCAAGGACTTCTTCGTGGCGACGCGTCAGGTGGCCGAGGCGCGCACCGCCGGCGCGGCGCTGGTCCTGCTCATCGCCGCGGTCCTCGACGACGCCGAGCTGGTGGCGCTGCGAGAGGCCGCCGAGGCCCTCGGGATGCACGCCCTGGTCGAGGCCCACGACGCCCGGGAGGTCGACCGCGCCGTCGCGTCGGGCGCGCGCATCGTCGGGGTCAACAACCGCGATCTTCGGACCTTCGCGATCGACCTCGCGACCTGCGAGGGGCTCCGCGCGCGGATCCCGAGCGGGATCGTCGCGGTCGCCGAGAGCGGGATCGAGGGGCCGGCCGACGTCGCGCGGCTGCGCGCGGCGGGCTATGACGTGTTCCTCGTGGGCACGGCGCTGATGCGATCGGGGGAGCCGGCGGCGGCGCTGGCGGCCTTGGTCGGCGCCCGAGGCGCGTCATGAGGGTGCCCTACATCAAGATGTGCGGCTTCACCCGCCCCGAGGAGGCGCGCGCCGCGGTCCAGCTCGGCGCCGACCTCGTCGGCATCAACTTCTACGCCGAGTCGACGCGGGCGGTCAGCTTCGGCCTGGCCTCCAAGATCCAGACGGCGGTCCACCGCGCGTCCGCCGAGCGCGGCTCCAAGCGCCCGGCGCGCACCGTCGCGGTCGTCGTCAACCCCGACGTCGAGCACGTCCTCGGCATCCTCGCCCACGTCCAGCCCGACATCCTGCAGTTCCACGGGGACGAGCCGCCGCACTTCTGCCGCTACTTCCGCCACCCGTACATCAAGGCGTTTCGGATCAAGTCGAGCTCCGACATCACGCCGATCCCCGACTACCTCGGCGGCTACTGCGTGGGGTACTTGGTCGAGGCGCACAGCGCGACCGACTTCGGCGGGACGGGCAAGGTGCTGAGCTACTCCCTCGCCCACGCGGCGCTCGCGAACCCGCGGGGCTTCCTCGCCGGGGGGCTCGCCCCGAACACGGTCCGTGAGGCGGTGCGGATGCTCAAGCCCTACGGGGTCGACGTGGCGAGCGGCATCGAGAGCCGCCCCGGGCAGAAGCACCAGGAGCTGATGGCTGACTTCGTGCGCGAGGTGCGCGCCGCCGCGCGCGAGGCCAGCGACTGAGTCAGGCCGCGGGTTTCACCGCCGCCCGACCCGCCGGATGACGAGCGCCGCGCCACGCGATATGACTAGATTCGTCGGGGGTCTCGTCCCACCCGTGGAGTCGCGCCTCCATCGACGGCGCGAAGACGGCACGCACGAGAGACGGCTCGCTTATGTACATCGGATGGATCGCGCTCGTAGCGCTCGGGATCACCGGCTCGGACCAGGCGGAGGCCCAGGTCCTGGTGGACAAGCTCACGACCTGTCAGAGCCTCTCGGACCAGGCGTGCCTGGTCGCCGCGGCCCGGCTCACGCTCCTCGGAGACGAGGCGCTCCCGCTGCTCGAGAAGCGCTTCTGGGAGTTCCCCCGCGAGGCGCAGCTCCTCGCCCTCGGCGTCATCGACGGCGTCGATGGGGGCCGCGCGACCGACCTCATCGCGGCCATCGTCAAAGACCAGCGCCCCGATCCTGCGGTCCGTGCGCTCGCCCTCGACGACCTGAGCTCCCGCCGCTACCGGGGTCTCATCGCGCTGCTGACCCGGGCGGCGAAGGACAAGGCGCCCATCGTGCGCGTCGCCGCGGCCCGCGGCCTCTCGAACCACCTCTACGCCCGCGACCCCAAGGTGCTGGCGACCCTGATCAAGGTCGCCAGCGACGAGCGGGCGAGCGTGCGCATCGAGGCGCTGTTCGGGCTCGGCTTCTCGGCCCACCCCGACGCCGGCCGGCCGCTCACGGTGGCGCTCGCGGACCCCGAGCCGGACGTCCGCCGCGCCGCCGCCGAGGGGCTCGGCCTCGTCAAGCACCGCGCGGCCGTGCGGCGGCTGGTGCCGCTGCTCGACGACAAGGACCAGCGCCTCGTCCACGCGGTCGTGCGCGCGCTGCGCTTTCAGACCGGTGAGGACTTCGGCCCTGACCCGCGGCGCTGGCAGGAGTGGCTCCAGAAGCGGTAGGCGCGGCGCGCCCGGAGGGGACGGGGCGAGCCTGGCGACAGCCGGGTTGCCGCGCCCGGCGAATTTCGGCATCGTCCCGGCATGCAGACCGGCCTCGACAAGATCGCGCTCGGCTTCGACCACGGCCTCGCCGGGAAGAGGATCGCGCTCCTCGTCAACCACACCGCCGTGGACCGCTGGGGCCGCCACGCGGTGCAGGTCTTTGGCGCGCTGTGCGGGACGACCGTGGTCCGACTGCTCGGCCCCGAGCACGGCGTGTGGGGCACCCACCAGGACATGGAGCCCGTGGCCGGGGGACATCCCGACCCGGTCTTCGGCGTCCCGACCGTGTCGCTCTACGGGGCCGACCGGCAGAGCCTCGACCCCCGCGCCGAGGCCTTCGATGACATCGACGCCGTCGTCTACGACATCCAGGACATCGGCGCGCGCTATTACACCTACGGGGCGACGCTCGCCTTCGTGATGCGCGCCGCCGCCGCGCGCGGGGTGGCGGTCTGGGTGCTCGACCGCCCCAACCCCATCGGGCCCGCCGTCGAGGGCCCGCTGCTCCGCCCCGGCTTCGAGAGCTTCTGCGGCATCGCCCCCGGCCTCCCCATCCGCCATGGCCTGACCGTCGGCGGGCTCGCCCGCTGGTACCGGGACCGCCTGGCGCCGGATTGTGCACTGCACATCGTCCCGTGCGACGCCCACGGGCGGCCGCCGTGGGTGCCGCCGAGCCCGAACATGCCGTCGCGCGAGGCGGCGCTCGTCTACCCGGGGCTGTGCCTGCTCGAGGGGACCACCGTCAGCGAGGGGCGCGGGACGACGTCGCCGTTTCTGACCTTCGGAGCGCCCGGGGTCGACCCGGTCGCCCTGGTCGACGCGCTGCGCGCGCGCGAGTGCCCCGGGGTCGACTTCGTCCCGACGCGCTTTCGCCCGGCCTTCGGCAAGCACGCCGGGCAGGTCTGCGGCGGCGTGTATCTGCGGGTGTTCGACGCGACCGCGCTCGAGTCGGTGACCCTGGGCGCCTTCGTGCTGCACGCCCTCAAGCACCTTGCCCCCGACGCGTTCGGCTGGCGCACGGACGCGTACGAGTTCGTGACCGACGTCCCGGCCATCGATCTGCTGTGGGGATCGGCGGAGCTGCGCGAGACCCTCGATCGCGGCGACGACGTCCTGGGGCTCCTCGCGGCGGCCCGGGCGGAGGTCCGCGACTGGAAGCCGGGCCATGCCGCCGACGCCCGCTGACCCACGCCGCCGGGTCCTCCTCTACGGGGGCAGCTTCGACCCGCCGCACCTCGGCCACGTCATGGCGGCCACCTGGGCGCTGGCGCTCGAGCGCTTCGACGAGGTGCGGCTGGTGCCGGCCTTCGGCCACCCCTTCGGCAAGCGCCTGACCCCCTTCTTGCTGCGCTGCAACATGGTCGCTGCGGCGGTCGCGCACCTCGGGCCGCGGGTCCGTGTGGAGGCCATCGAGGGGGAGCTGCCGGCGCCGAGCTACACCATCGACACCGTGAACGCGCTCTCCGCGCGCGAGCCCGGCGTCGCGTGGACGCTGATGATGGGCGCCGACGCGTGGGCCGACCGGCGCAAGTGGAAGGCGTGGGACGCCCTCGAGGCGAAGGTGTCGACGCTGGTCGTGGGCCGCGCCGGGGCGCCGGATCCGGACGGCGTCGTCGCCGAGACGAAGCTGCCCGACGTGTCGTCGACCGAGGTGCGCAGGCGCGCCGCGGCGAGCGTCGCCTTCGACCGGCTGGTGCCGGCGGCGGTCACGGACCTGATACGCGCCCACGGGCTATACAGCGGCCGGGCCGCCGCGAGCGCCGGCGCGGAGCTGGCGCCCGCGGCCGCCTCGGGCGCCCGGAGTGCGGCGCGCTATGGCGTGCTCGGGCGCGGGCGGGCCGCGCGCTCGCTGGTGCCGGT
>PHBI01000243.1 GCA_002841945.1 Deltaproteobacteria bacterium HGW-Deltaproteobacteria-14 | reverse complement strand
GCGCCCGCCAGCAGCCGGGCCATGAAGCCGAAGCGCTGCGGGTCGCCGTCGTAGCGGGCAGCGAGGCGCTCCTCACAGGCGGCCAGCGCCCGCAGGCGCGCGCTCCGGTCGGGCCCCTCGCGGATCAGCCGCGCCTGGTCCGGCGCTGCCGGCGCCGCCCGGCGCGCGTACGCGAGCGCCTCCGGGATCGCGCGGGCGCACGCCGTGTCGAAGGCCCCGTCGCTGCAGCGACGGTCGGCCAGGGTCAGGAGCCCGAGGGCCATCGGCCGCCCCAGCCGCGCGAGCGCCACCGGCTCCGCCGTGCCCCACGGGACGCGCCCGATCTCGCGCAGCAGCGCGTCGCGCGCCGCGTCGTCGAGGCGGCCCAAGAGGCGCGGGGCGTCGATGAGCAGCTCGAGCGCCGCCCCGTCCTGGTGGTTGCGATACCGCCCGAGGAGCACGGCGAGCCGCGCGTCATCGCCCTCGGCCGCCCCCCACGCGGTCAGCGCCGCGACCCGCTCGGGGCGCGCCCGCTGCAGGCCGTCGCGGCCCCCGATGACCTGGAGGTCGGCCCCGGCGAACACGACGTGCTCGCGCCCGCTCGGCCGCACCGGGCACGCGGCGCGCACCGTGATCCGCTGGCCGCGGCGCACCTCGCCGGCGATGGGGTGGGTCACCCGGTAGGTGAGGGCGCCCTTGGCGTCCCGCGCGAGGCGGCCCACGAAGGCCACCCCCGCCGCGTCGGCGAGGCTCAGATCGCCGGCCCCCGACGTGTCACAGGGGCCCGCGAGCGCGGGCGCGGCGGCGAGGAGCGTGACGATCACGACGGTGAGCAGGCGCAACACGGAGCGCAGCATAGCGAGCGCTCCAGGCGCTGTCCCGAGGAACGTCGTTTGGCCCGCCCCGTCATCTCGCACGAGCGAGCTCCGTGCTATGGTCCCGCGCCATGCGACCCGCCCACCTCCTCCTCCTCCCCGCCCTCCTGGGCACCCTCGCCGCCTGCGCCGCCGGCGACGACACCCGCCCGATGCAGGCCGGCGCCCCGGCGCTGTTCGCCGCGCCGGTCACGACCAACGTGTGCCCCGACGGCACGACCACCATGGGCATCGACGTGTCCAAGTGGCAGGGGACGATCGACTGGGGCGCGGTGAAGAACGCCGGCGTGCGCTTCGCCTTCATCCGCGTCGCCGACGGCGCGAGCTACTACGATCCGCAGTTCCAGACGAACTGGGCCAACGCCAAGGCCGCTGGGATCCCGCGCGGTGCCTACCAGTTCTTCCGCGCCGACGAGGATCCGGTCGCCCAGGCGGACCTCCTGATCAGCAAGATCAACGCCTACGGGGCGGGCGAGCTCCCGCCGGTCGTCGACGTCGAGACCACCGAGGGCCAGAGCGCCGCCACCATCGCCAACCGCGTGGGCCAGTGGCTCGCCCGGGTCGACAGCCAGCTCGGCGTCAAGGGCGTCGTCTACGCCGGCAGCTACTTCTGGGAGGACAACGTCGGCAGCGCGGCCTTCGCCGGGAACCCCCTGTGGGTCGCCCACTGGACGAGCGGCTGCCCGACCATCCCGTCGCAGTGGGCGGACTGGACCTTTCACCAGTACTCGGCCACCGGGTCCATCCCCGGGATCTCCGGCGACGTCGATCTCGACCGCTTCAACGGCACCGTCGCCGAGCTGCTGCAGCTGGTCGGCTCGTCGGAGTGCGCGGCCGATCCGGCCTATGCGGCCTGTGACGGCGCGGTCATGGTGCGGTGCGACGACGCCGGCCACCTGACGCGCAGCGACTGCGGGACCGCCGGCGGCGAGTGCAGCGCCGTTGGCGGGCTCCACTGCGTCGACCTCAACTGCTGGACCAACCTGAGCGGGGGCGAGAACGGCACCTACTGCACCCCCACCGGGGCCCTCGGGACCTGCACCGGCGGGCAGTACGCCGAGGTCGCGTGCCCCTCCGCCCATCACTGCGAAGGGGCCGCCGGGAGCGCGAGCTGCGTCGCCGCCTGCGCCACCCAGGGTGCCTATTGCGCGAGCGAGAGGGTCGTCGGGACGTGCGCGTCGGGAACATACACCGAGACGGACTGCGCGGCGGACGGGCGATATTGCAGTGCACAAAGCGGGACCGCGCGCTGCGTCGACGCGCCGTGCGCGCCGGGGCAGGGGGGCGCCGAAGACCGGACCTTCTGCGTCGACTCCGAGCGGCTCGGTCGCTGCGACGCTGGCGCCTACACGGCGGCGGCCTGCCCCACGGGGCTGCGCTGCTTCGCGGTCGCGGGTGGGGCGCAGTGCATCGACCCGAGCGTGCCGCCGGTGGACGAGTCGCCGGTTGAGGACGTGGCCGCGCCCGACGTGACGGGTGGGGTCGACGCGATCGCCGGGGACGGCGGCCCCAGCGTCGGCCCGGTCGTCATCGGCTCGAGCGCGAGCCTCCGCGACGTCGGCGGCGGCTGCGTGGGCGGGGGCGGGGGCGCGCCTCTGGGGCTGGCGGGTGCGGGCGTCGGGGTCTGGCTCGCGCTGGCGCGCCGTCGCCGCGGGCTCGCCATCGGGCGCTGATTGGGGCAGCATCGCCGCCGATGAACGTCCAGCGCACCATCGATCTCATCGGCAACACCCCGCTCGTCGACCTGTCCGGGCTGGTCGGCAAGCCCGGCGTCCGCCTCTTCGGCAAGGCCGAGGGCAACAACCCCGGCGGCAGCGTCAAGGACCGGGCGGCGCTCTCGATGATCGAGGGGGCCGAGGCCCGCGGCGAGCTCGGCGCCGGCCGCCGCATCATCGAGCCGACCAGCGGCAACACCGGCATCGCGCTGGCGATGATCGCGGCCATCAAGGGCTACGCCATCGAGCTGGTGATGCCGGCGAACGCGACCCGCGAGCGCGTCCTCGCGATGGAGGCCTACGGCGCCACGGTCACCCTGACGCCCGCCGAGCGGCGCATGGAGGGCGCCATCGACTACGCCCGCGCCCGGGTGGCCGAGGGCGGCTGCGTCATGCTCGACCAGTTCTCGAACCCCGACAACTGGCGCGCGCACTACCACACGACGGGCCCCGAGATCTGGGCGCAGACCGACGGCGCCATCACGCACTTCGTCTCGGCGATGGGCACGACCGGGACGATCATGGGCTGCTCCCGTTACCTCAAGGAGCAGGACCGCGGCGTCCAGGTCGTCGGCGCTCAGCCGGCCACCGACGACACCCACATCCCGGGGATCCGGCGCTGGCCCGCGGCCTACCGCCCGGCGATCTACGACCCCGCGCGGGTCGACCGCGAGGTCGACGTCACCACCGCGCAGGCGACCGCGATGACCCGCCGCCTCGCCCGCGAGCAGGGGATCAGCGCGGGGATGAGCGCCGGGGGCGCGTGCTGGGCCGCCTGTCAGGTCGCGCGCGAGCTCGACGCGGGCGTGGTCGTCTTCGTCCTCTGCGACCGCGGCGACCGCTACCTGTCCACCGGCCTCTTCGGCTGACCCCGCGCCGCTGCGCGCCCCAACCTCTCCGGCTCGATCGCGAGGACCCGATGCACGTCACCCTCACCCGGACCCACGGCGCCCAGTACCTCGGCGCGAACGAGGCCGGCCGCACCATCGCGCTGTCCGGCGCCCCCGACATCGGGCCCTCCGACGCCGGCGTGCGCCCGATGGAGGCGGTCCTCCTCGGGCTCGCGAGCTGCAGCGCGGTCGACGTCCAGCTCATCCTGCAGAAGGGGCGGCACACCCTGACGGACCTCGCCGTGCGCGTCGACGCCGAGCGCGCGGACGCCGTGCCGGCCGTCTTCACCAAGATCCACCTGCACTTCGAGGCCGCGGGAGACTTCCCGGCCGCCAAGCTCGAGCGCGCCGTCGCCCTCTCCCACGAGAAGTACTGCTCGGTGGCGCGCATGCTCGAGCCGGACGTGCACATCACCACGAGCTGCGCCAAGCGCGACGGCTGATCCGGCGGCGCTGTCGATGACCCGCGACCGCCGTCCGGGTTGGCGGACGGCGTGTCCGCGCTCGCGGACCGGGGCGACCGCGGGTGTGCGAAAAACGAAAAAAATTCCCGAGCTCTCGACGCGTCGCGTGGCGGTGGCGTGGGTGGCACGCGCCTTGCTCTGCAGCCACGCGAACCACCGCCCGCCAAGTCCCCAGCCCCGAGCGCCGCCATCGACCCCGGTCCTGAAATCGCCTGCGTCACCGTGCCGTTCGCGCTGCCCGAGCCAGCGCGCCACCTGGCCGCGCCTGTCGAGCCCGCGGCGGGCGCGGGGCCGCTCTCTCGCTCGCGCTGGCTCGACGCCATCGGCTGGACACCGGCACACCGCGCGCTGTCTCGGGGGCGCCGGGTCGGCCTCGTCGATCGCGCGGTCGATCCGACGAGCCCGCTGCTCCCCGGCGGGGCGCGGGTCCTCCGCTATCGCTTCGCCGAGGACGGCCTGCCCGAGCGCGACGGATCCCCCGGCGACGGCCAAGACCACGGGACCCGCAGCGCGGCCGCGATCCTGGCGGTGGCCCCCGAGGCCGAGCTGCACGCCTTCGCCCTCCCCGCGGCCTTCCGACGCGGCGCGGGCTCGCCGCTCGCCTTGGTGGTCGCGATCTGCGAGCTCGCTCGGCGCGGCGTGGACGTCATCTGCGTCAACGCGTCGTCGCGCCGGGTCGCCGGGTTCGTCAACGCCCACGCCGCCCCGGAGGCGGCCATCGACGCCCTCCGGGGCCACCTCGCCGAGCTCGACTACTACCGCGCGGTCGGCCAGCTGCTCGCGACCTCGATCGTCGACGCCCCGCTGATCGTGGCCGGGACGGGCAACGACAGCCGACCCGGGATCCGGCTCCCCGCCTCTCAGCCGGCGGCCTCCTGGGGGGCCGTCGCGGTCGGCGCCCTCGACCGTGAACACGCCGTGTCCGCCTACTCGCACGGTGGTGCGCACCTCGTCGCCCCCGGCGACGTCGCCCTCGACGACCGGGGACAGCCCTTCCGCGGCACCTCCGCCGCGGCGGCCATCACCGCCGGCGCCGCAGCGCTCTGGGCCGGCAGGCTCGGGCTCGACGGCGACCGCGAGCGCCTCCGCGCCCACCTCATCGCCCACGCCCGCCGCGACCGCGTCGCGGGCGAACCCGATTCGGACGACGTCGGCGCCGGCGTGGTCCAGGTCCCCCCGCTCCCGTGAGGGAGCCTTCATCCCTGCAACGAGGACTCTTGATGTCGATTCTCTTCAGCGACGGCGACGCGTACCAGTTCGTTCGCAGCAGCGGTGCGACTGGCTACGGTAAGGGCACGCTCATCTCGGACACCGACGGGACCCCCTACGGGCCCCGGCACCAGTACTGGGGTAAGGACCTCGCGGTCGGCGCCGACACGGTCGTCTATTCGGACACCACCAACCCCTCCGGCCGCCCCATCTCGGTGGGTTGGGAGCGCTCCTTTGGCAGCTCGGTGCCGGCCGCCTCGACCCTCGAGGACTGGATCCGCGCCTACTACCAGGCTGAGGTCGACGGCGGTAGCCTGGCCGGGCTGAACCTGCACGACACCCAGATCGACCCGGGCTCCCACTCGCTCAAGCGCAACAGCAGCCTCATCGGGCAGATCGACGTCTACGACTACGCCTACGGCGGCGTCGTGCTGTCGGTCGAGCACTGGTGGCTCAACAGCGGCGTCGGCTCGCCGGTCCTGCATCGCGCGGGCAACGACCTCGAGGTCAACCGCACCGGCAGCGCCGGCGGCTCGGCGCTCTACCCGGACCCGCCGGCCAGCTGGGGCGAGCTCGTCTGCGTCGTCGTGCTCTGAGCCAAGCAACGGCAGGTCCTCGACCAATACGACGGGAGCTGGGTCCGGCCTCGGGAAAAAATCACGAGCTGTGAGCCAAGCAACGGCAGGTTGAGGACCGGAGTCCGCAGCCGCAGGGGGTAGGGGCGACGCAGTCGCGCCTACCCCCGGCCGCGGAGGGCGCAGGTCCTCGACCGATACGATCGGAAGTGGGTCCAGCCCCGGGAAAAAGTCACGAGCTGTGAGGCCGCCCCGGCGGGCGTAGAGGTCGCTGGCTCCGGCCCGGCGCTGTCGACACTTTCCGTAGGGTCCACTAGCGTGTCCCGCGATGAGCCGGGACATCATGGTGACACAGCTCCAGGCGGGTCCGCCCGCCGTGGCGGGGCGCTACGTGCTGGGGCGGGAGCTCGGCGCGGGCGGCTATGGCACCGTCTACGAGGCCACCGACACGCTCACCGGGGCGCGCGTCGCGCTGAAGCGCTTTCACGCGACCGACCCCAGCGAGGCGATCCGCGTCCGGCGCGAGATCGCCGCGCTGCGCCTGCTGCGCCACGTCGGCGTCGTCCGCCTGCTCGACGACGGCGAGCATGACAGCGGCTTGTTCCTGGTCATGGAGCTCGTCTCGGGCGAGCCGTTCCCGGGGCGGTCCAAGCCGTGCTCCTGGGAGGACATCGCCGAGACCACCAGCGCGCTGTTCGGGATCCTCGCCGAGGTCCACGACGCCGGGGTGGTCCATCGCGACCTGAAGCCGTCCAACATCCTGGTCGACGATCGCGGCGTGCCGACGCTCCTCGACTTCGGCCTGGCGCGCGGTGAGCGCCTCGGCCCCGCCATCACGCTGAGCGGGACGGCCGTCGGCACCCCGCAGTACCTCGCGCCGGAGCAGGCCTTCGGGCAGCCGACCGACGCCCGCGCCGATCTCTGGGCGCTCGGCGCCCTGGTCTACGAGGCCCTGACCGGCGCGATGCCCCACGCGGAGGACGACTCCGACGTCGCGGGGCTGCTGGTCCGCCGCGCGACTCAGCCCGCGCGCCCCATCCGCGCGCTGCGCCCGGAGGTCCCCGAGGGGGTCGCCGCGGCCGTCGACGCGCTGCTCGCCGTGCGCCCCGACGATCGCCCCGCCAGCGCCCGCGACGCGCTGCGGATGCTCGGCCGCGAGGCGCCTATCGCCGCCTCGCCGCTGCCCGAGCTGCGTCCCGCCGCGGTGGCGCTCGCCATCGACGTCGTCCTAAGAGAGCGCCGCGCCCTCGACATCGAAGGGCCGCACGGCGCCGGACACACGCACCTGCTCGACGCGCTCGTGCGCGCCGCCCCGGCGCGCGGCCTCGAGCCGGTGCGCACCGTCCCGGCGAGGACGCCGTTCGCGAGCCTGGCCCCCCTCGTCGGCCCCCTCG
>PHBI01000018.1 GCA_002841945.1 Deltaproteobacteria bacterium HGW-Deltaproteobacteria-14 | reverse complement strand
TGTCGGTGCCGCGGCGCGACGGATCGAGCCCAGCGCGCGACATGCGCTCGGCGTGGGCGCGCGAGGCCCGGTAGCTCGGCGTTCGGGCGTCGGCGCGGCGACCGCGGTCGGCGCGGGCGCCGTAGCGCCCGGTGCCGCGCGCCGGGAGGTCGCGGACCCGCACCGGCGGCGGCGCGTTGCCGCGCCCGACGTGGGCCGGGCCGGCGACGTAGCGGCGCCCGTCACGGCCGCGGATGTAGCGATCGACGCGGTGGGTCTGCGGATAGATGTGGCGGATGTCGTGGACGCGGCGATAGCGCGAGCCCAGGTCGCGGGCGTAGAGGTAGTCGTCGGAGACGAAGCGCCAGCTGTAGTAGGGGACGGAGTAGGAGCCGATGCCCAGCGGCGCCCAGCCGACGTAGCCGCCACCGAGGCGCCAGTCGACCCACGCCGGGCCCCAGACGGTGTCCGGGATCCACAGCCAGCGGTCGCGGTAGATCCAGCGCCCGTAGTGGCACACGGCCCACCCGATGGCGTCGGTCGCGACCCAGGTCTGGCCGTACTCGGTCTCGGCCCAGTAGCCGTCGCTGTAGGGCACGTAGTCGTCGGCGTACGGCGCGAAGACGTAGCCGTACTCGGCGTCCTGCTGCCACACGCCGTCCTCGTCGAGGGCGTCGTAGAAGACGTCGACCGAGGCGACGTCCTCGCCGGCCTCGAAGGTCGCGTCTTCATCGACGAGCTGCTGGTCCCCGGCGTCCTCGGGGGGCGCCTCGTCGGTCGGCTCGACGTAGTCCGCGTCGTCGTAGCCACCGTAGTACAGCGAGCCGCAACCGACCGTGGTCGGGGCGACGAGCAGGAGCGTGAGGAGCAGGGGGGTACGCATGGCGCGAGTCCGGGTCTTCGGGGCGCGTCTCAGACGGCCGCGGAGGCCGAATATTCGCACGCGTTCGTGAATTTTTCGAGCGCGGCGCGTGGAGCGCCCCGGTGGCCTGCCTCCTGCGACGCCGCGTCGCAGCCCCGGCCGGGCCCGAGCGAAAGGGTTCCCCGCTCCCGACGCTTCGGCTACCCTGGCCCGGCTGAGCCACTGTGCAGCGCAACAAGAGCGACGCCGCCGTGCTGATTCCGTACCTCGACTCTCCGTTCATGACCGCCGACGGGTGGGAGCTCCGCCTGTTCCGAAGTCCCCCCCCGCTCGGGGGCGACGCCCTAGGTCGGCCGGTCCTGATGCTGCCGGGGATGAGCGCGAACCGGTTCTCCTTCGGGCTCCGCCCCGGGACATCGCTGGCCGGGGCGCTCAACGCCGCGGGCCGCGACGTGTGGATCCTCGAGTTCCGCGGCGCCGCGTCGAGCGTCTGGCGGGGGAGCGGGCGCGGCGTGGTCGACCTCGACCGCAAGCTCCGCTTCGACATCCCGGCCGCCGCCCGCGCCGTGCGGCAGCTCACCGGGGCCGAGGCCATCGACCTCGTCGGCCACAGCCTCGGCGGCCTCTTCGCCTACCTCTACCTCGGCGGGCCGGACGCCGAGCCCGTCGGCCGCGCGGTCACCCTCGCCGCCCCCGGCTCCTTCACACAGTTTCTCGGGCGCGGCCGGGCGCTCATTCACCTGCCGGTGCGCGTCCTGGCCCCGCTGGCGCGCCAGCTCTCGGGCTTTGGGCTGCCCGCGCTGGCGCGCACCGCCGGCCCCGTCCCGCACCTCGTGGCGATGCGCCGGCACTTCCACCTCGGCGGGGTCGACGTCGCCACCCAGCGCGCGTGGCTCGACCACGCCGTCGAGGACCTCCCCGGCGGCGACCTCGCGCAGATCCTCGCGTGGGCCGCCACGGGGCGGCTCCGCGGCCGCGACGGAGACGACTACACCGACCGGCTGTCGCGCGTCCGACAGCCGGTGCTGGTCATCGCCTCGGCCGGGGACAAGCTCGTCGCGCCGGCGGTCGTCCGCGACGGCTACACCCGCCTGGGCAGCGCCGACAAGCGCTTCCTGGTCATCGGGCGCGACCACGGCGCGAGCCGCGACTACGGCCACGCCTGCGTGCTGTTGTCGAACGCCGCCCGGCGCGACGTCTTTCGGCCCATCGTCAACTGGCTCGGCGCCGACGAGCGGGCGGTCGAGCCGGTCAGCCGCGAGCGGGTCGTCCGGCCCCTGCGCCGCGTCCACTGAGCCAAGCGGCGGCAGGTCGAGGACCGGAGTCCGCAGCTGGTGGGGGTGGGGGCGACGCCGTCGCGCCTACCCCCGGCTGCGCCCTCCGGTCCCTTAGCAGCTTGCGGGGAGAATGACTGCCCGTGCCGAAATAGCTTGTCGCCTTGCCGGCGGATCCGCCGCCATCTGCGCGTCCCGAAAGCTCGGAAGACGCCCGGTCTCGCTTCGCTTCCGGGGACACGCACCCAACGACGCCTCCTTGGCCACCTAGAGGTGAAAGACGACCTGGAGCGTCGGCATCACGACCAGGGTGCTGGGGGTGCTCGCGGCGTCGAAGCGGATGTCGTCGTTCTGGTCGAAGATGTAGGTCTGGTACTGGGGCAGCACGAACTTGACGTCGAGGGCCAGCCCGACCCGCTCTCCCACCTGGTACTCGCCGCTGAACCCGAAGCCGACCTGCCACCCCTCCCAACCGCGGCCGTCGTTGCCGGGGACGTCGGGGTGGAAGCCGCTGATGGCGTAGCCGCCGCCGATGTAGACGTCGACGTCCCAGTCGCGCTCGGCGAGGTCGATGGCGTGCTGCATGAAGTGGTAGCGGAGCGCGAAGGTCGGATAGCCCGCGCCCTCGTCAAAGCTCGTGGCGCCGTGCCCGGAGGCGCCGATCTCCACGCCGAGGACCTTCGCGATGAGGTAGCCGAAGCGCAGCTCGACGGCGAGGCCGGCGCCGAAGTCGGTGCGAACGCTCTCGTCGTAGTACTGCGAGGGGATCGAGAGGGAGACGCCGTTGGTCACCTTCAACGGCACCCCGCGGTCGCCGCTCGTGATCGCGCCCCCGAGGCCGATCGCGATGTAGCCCCCGTCCGGCAGGGCCTGGGCCTGACCGCCGGTGGCGATGATGGACGCCACGAGGGCAACGGTGAGGAGCAGCTGTGCGCGCATGGAAGCCTCCGGACTTACCGAACGTTACTTGCCGTGGTCTCGCCGCGCGTGTACGCCTTCTGAAATAGCACGCGCGAGCCTAGAAGCCTGGGCGGTCGACTGGATCGCCGCACGCCAGACGGTTGTCAATGTGAAACACCGAAAGGTCCCGGACAGCACGACCCGCGTCTCCTTGCCGCAGAGCGTGCCGATACCCGAGCATGCCGGCAAGGAGTGCCTCATCGTGCTCTACGGCGGCTCCATCGGGCGCAAATACGACCTCGGACCGGGCCACTGGACCATCGGGCGCGACCCCTACGCGAACATCGTGCTCGACGCCGACAGCGTCAGCCGCGCCCACGCCCGCATCGAGATCGGCGCGACCGAGGCGTGGATCGTCGACCAGGGCTCGACCAACGGCACCTTCGTCAACGACCTCGGGGCCGAGCGCGCGCGCCTACGCTCCGGGGACCTCATCAAGATCGGCGACATCATCTTCAAGTACCTCGCGGGGCAGGACATCGAGGCCGCCTACCACGAGGAGATCTACCGGATGACCATCCACGACGGCCTCACCTCCGTCGCGAACAAGCGTCACCTCGACGAGTTCCTCGACCGCGAGTTCGCGCGCTCGCGGCGCCACGGCCGCGACCTCGCGGTGCTGCTCATCGACATCGACCACTTCAAGCGGGTCAACGACACCCTCGGGCACTTGACCGGCGACTACGTGCTGCGCGAGCTCGCGCAGATCGTCAACGCCCGGGTGCGCCGCGAGGAGCTCTTCGCCCGCTACGGCGGCGAGGAGTTCGTGCTGGTGCTGCCCGAGACCGATCTGGCCGGCGGCCTGCGCTACGCCGAGATCGTGCGCTCCATGACCGAGGAGCACGGCTTCAACTTCGACGGCGCGCAGATCCCCATCACGGTCTCCGTCGGGGTCGGCGCCTTCGACCCCGACATGGGCCGGCCCAACGACATCCTGCGGGCCGCCGACGAGGCCCTCTACCGGGCCAAGCGCGCCGGCCGCAACCGCATCTCGGAGTGAGCCCCAGGGTCACCAGCCGAAGCTGGTCCAGCGCAGGCTCAGGCCGACCTCGTGGAAGCCGCTGACGGCGGGGCCGTCGAAGCGCAGCCCGGGGCGCGCGAAGGGCATGAGCACCAGGCTCCCTGCCCGGCCCTCGTCGAGGCGCACCAGCGGAAACGGCACGCCGATCAGCACCGTCAGGCCGACCTCCGAGTCGGCGACGCCCGGCCCGCCGCTGTCGACCATGTGGCCGAAGCGACAGCCGACGCCGAGCAGGATGACGTACCAGGCGGTGAACTCGACCAGCCCGCCGACCCGCCACGAGAACCCCTCGCGGTGGGTCCGCAGCCCCAGATGCAGGCCGACGACGCCGTCGAGCAGGCTCACGTCGACCCCGGCCAGGACCCCGGTGTGCGACACCCCGCCGAGCTCGTCGAAGGCCACGCCACCCGTGAGCCCGACCGCGACGTCCCAGTCCGGCAGGGCCAGGTGCACGGGGTAGTCGATGGCCCGGGCCGGCGCGGCCACCGCGCCGGTCAGCGCGACGGCGAGCAGCGCCAGCGCCAGGCGCCACCCCATCAGGCGACCGGCACCGGTGGGGGCTCGACAGCGGTCGGCGCGTCGTCGCCGACCCGCGGGTGCACAGCCCGCAGCTGCGCCGCCCGACCGCGCTCGAGGCCCGCCTCCTCACGCCTCCCGGCGAGCTCGAGCAGGTCCGCGAGCCGCTCGAGGCTCGTCGCGGCCTCGAGGTCGTAGCCCGCCTGACCGAACCCGTCCGCGGCGCGCCGAAACGCCATCTCCGCCTTGCTCAGCGGACCCGGCGTGCCGTCCTCGCCGATGACCCCGGTGGCCTCGACCCGCGCCATGATGAGGTCGCCGGTCGCGCGCTCCACCATCGCGCTGAGCCGCGGCAGCCCGAGGCTGCGGGCCTGAGTTCGCGCTCGCGACAAGACCTTCTCAGCGCCGTCCCACTGGCCAAGGGCCAATCGCAGGAGACCCTGATTTCGCAGCGCATCAACCAGGGTTCGGCGGCGCCCGGTCAGCTCGGCCAGCTCCACCGCGCGCCCGAGGTAGGCGTCCGCCTCGTCGAAGCGGCCGATGAGCACGAGCGCCTCGCCGAGGTTGTCGGCGAGGGACGCCTGGAGCCCGAGATCGCCGATCTCGTGGGCGATCTCGAGCGCCTCCTTCCAGAGGTCGACCGCGGCCTCGATGCGCCGCCCCATCCAGGTGATGCCGAGGTTGTTGAGGGTCCGGGCGAGCCCGCGCTGGTCGTCGCTCGCGCGCCGCAGCTCGAGCGCGCGCTGGTAGAACTGCTCGGCCAGGCCCACATCGCCGCGATCGTAGTGCACGGCGCCCATCGCGTGCATGACCTCGCCCAGACCGCGGTCGTTGCGCAGCCGGTGATAGATGTGCTCGGCCTTGCGGTAGCAGCGGATCGCCTGCTCGAACTCCCCCCGCACCCAGTAGAGGCGACCGAGGGCGGTGCAGCTCGAGGCTACGCCGGCGTGGTCCTGGGTCGCCTCGTAGAGGCGCAGGCCGGCGTCGAAGTGCCCGCGGGCGTCCTCGAACTCGCCGCGGGCCTGCTCGACCTCCGCGAGCCGGACGAGGGCGCGCGCACCCTTGCCGCGTGCGCGCATGCGCCACGCGAGCTCGAGGGCGGCGCGGTAGTAGCGCTTGGCGTCGTCGGTCGCGCCGGCGTAGGCGTGGACGTCGCCGAGCTCGAAGAGCACGTTGAGCCGGGTCGCGATCTGGTCCGGTTGGAGCAGCGTGTGCGCGGCCTCGAGGCTCTGGAGCGCAGCCTGGGTCTGGTTCTCGGCCTGCGCCAGGCGCGCCGCGCGCAGGTGGTAGACGGCCGCGTCCCCAGGCAGCCCGGCGCCCTCGGCGTGGCGGGCCAGCTCGAACAGGAACGGCCCTTCGTCCTCGCCGGCGTGGAGCTTGAGCCAGGCGCCGACCACGCGGTGGTGTCGCTGGCGCACCGTCGCGGGGAGGATCTGCAGCGCCAGCTGCCAGTGGACGCGCGACCGGAAGGTGAACGCCTCCTCGCCGAGCAGCCGCGAGGTGCGCGCCTCGATGAAGCGCAGCGCCACGAGCTTGGCCAGGACGCGCCGGATTCGGCTCGGGATCTCGTCGCTGTCCAGGTCGTCGGGGAGTCCGGCCACGCCCTGGCGGGCGATCGCCACCAGCGCGCCGAGCCAGAACTCGCGCCCGACCGTGGCGGCCTGCGCGAGGATCTGGCGCTCGGGGGGCGCGAGCGCGCCGATGCGGGCGTGGACCACGCCCTCGAGGTTCTCCGGGACCTCGATCGCGGCGAGCGCGGCGGCGTCGAGGTGCCAGCCGCCGTCCTGCTCGACGACGCCGCCGGCCTCGTGGAGGTAGCGCACCGTCGCCTTGATCGCGTAGGGGTTGCCGCCGCTGTTGGCGAGGATCCGCTCGACGAGGTCGCGCGGGGCCGGCGTCGCGAGCCCCGACAGGAAGATGCGCAGCATGTGCTCGGACTCGGGGCCGTCGAGGGCGCGCAGGCGCGTCACCGGGAAGCGGTCCCAGCCCGGGAGGTGGTCGGTCAGCTCGGGCGAGCCCGCGAAGACCATCATCAGCGGGCGCCCCTTGACGGTCGCCTCGACGGCGCTCGCGAGGGAGAAGTCCCGCGCGCTGGCGCGGTTCGCGTGGCTCACGATGAGGAGCAGCGGGCGCGAGAAGGCCATCGCCTCGAGCAGGCGCCCGAGCGCGCCGACGCAGCGCGCCACGAGCGCGTCCTCGTCGGCGCCGACGGCGATCACCGGCCGCCCAGGCACGTCATAGCCCACGAGGTAGGCGATGAGGGCGGTCACCTCGGCGGCGCCCTCGGGGAGGTGCTGCTCCACCGCCTGGTGCAGGAGCGCCCCCGCCTCGGCGGCCTCGGCGGCCGACGGGATCCCGAACGCCTCGCGGAGGATCGCGTCCCACAGGCGGTACGGGCCGCCGGTCGGCGGGCACTTCACGCGCACGACGGTCGTCTCGGGCTCGCGTGCGCGCGCCTCGTCGACGAAGGCCGCCATGAGCCGGGACTTGCCCATCCCGTACTCGCTCACGAGCAGCTGGACCCGCACGATCCAGTCGGTGACGACGTCCTCGAAGGCGCCCATGAGGCTCTTGCGAGCCTCGTCGCGGCCGATCACGGGGTTGTCGAGGTCGCTCGGGTTCCAGGGGAACGGCGGCCACTTGCCGCGAGGGACCATCGCCTCGTCGGGTCTCGCCGTGGTCGCATCACCGTCGAAGAGCAACGTCGCGGCCTCGCTTTCTGGGCTCGGCCCGAGCCGCGCCGGGGGGCGCATCGGGCTTGTGCGCGTGGGCGAGGTCGATAGCCCGTCGCCGGCCGCTTGGCAAGCGCCCGGCCAACTGGAACGCGCGGGTCCGACCCTCGGCGGAGCCGACACACCTCCCCCCGCGCGAGCGGGGGGCGCCGCAGGCGGGTGGGGGCGAGCGAGCGACGGGCGCCGCAGGCGGGTGGGGGCGAGCGAGCGACGGGCGCCGCAGGCGGGTGAGGGCGAGCGAGTGAGGGGCGCCTGGAACGTCTCACCCCGAGGGTTCCCGCCGTGGGGCGAGCTTGCGAGCTCCACGGCGGGATGGGTGAGGCGTTCCACCGAGGCGCCCCGAACGAGCGCATCTAATAATTCCGGATGACGACCTCGGTCACGGTGCCGCGGGTCGCGGGGTCGCGGCTGATGGCGCGGTGGGCCGTGACGGTGTCGATGCGATGGTGCGCGTAGAGGTCGCGGATGAACGGCGTGTCGCTGTTGCTCTGGACGCATGCGACGCCGCGGCGGGTGAGGTCGTCGAAGGCCTCGGCGAGGCGCCGCTGGTCGTCGGGACCGAAGGCGCCCTTGGTGTAGCTCGTGAAGTTCGAGGTGCGCGTCAGCGGGAAGTACGGCGGATCGAAGTAGACGAGGTCGCCGGGCCCGGCCGTCGCCGTGGCGGTGGCGTAGTCGACGCAGGCGACGGTGCAGCCGTCGAGCGCGGCGCTGACCGCGCGCAGGCGGTCAGGGGCGACGATGGTCGGGTTCGTGTAGCGACCGAAGGGCACGTTGAACTCGCCGCGGCGATTGACGCGGTAGAGCCCGTTGAAGCAGGTGCGGTTCAGGTACAGCGTGCGCGACGCGCGCTGCACGCGGCTGAGGCGCGCCGGATCCTGGGCGCGCACGGCGTAGTAGTAGTTCTTCTCGTAGCGATGCCGCCCGAGGTCGGTGATGAGCGCGTCGACATCCTCCTGGATAACCTGATAGAGGGTCACCAGGTCCGGGTTGATGTCGGCCAGCACCGCGCCACCCGGCTGCAGCGCGAGGAACATCGCCGCGCCGCCGAGGAAGGGCTCGTAGTAGCGGCCCCAGGTGTCGGGGAAGAGCGGCGTCAGCTGTGGGACGAGGCGGGCCTTGCCGCCGGCCCACTTGACGACGGGCTCGGCGTCTCGACGGGGGACGCGCTGAATGACCGGAAACAGGGACGTCGACATGCGGGCTCCTGGCACGGCGCGGCCCAATCGCAAGGCCACCCGTCGGAGCGGGCGGCCGGCGACCGTGGCCGGCGAGGTGTCGATGGGAACCCCGGTCGCGCGCCCGAGGTGGCTGCCGCGCTGAAGGATCAGCGCGACGATGCCCGTAGTAGCACGCGTCGATCGATCGTCAATTTTTCCACAATCGCAGATCACGCAGGCAGTAAGCCGATCCGCGGCGCGAGTATTTCGATCTGGTGCGCTCGCCTCGGGTGCGATGAACCTCTCGCACGTTCCCGCTGAGTGACGGATTCAGCGCGGACGGCTTCAGGACGCGAGTGAGCGCGACCTTGTCGGCGATGGAGCCCGTCGCCGAAGGCGACACACCTCCCCCGCGCCAGCGGGGGACCGCCGTAGGCGGTTAGGGGGAAGCGAGCGAGGTGGGGCGCCTGCGACGACCCGCACGAGGGTTCCCAACTTGGTGCCAGCTTGCTGGCGCCAAGTTAGGGATGCGGGTCGTTGAATTCAGCGCCCCCCGAGCGAGCGCATCTATTCAGAATGGCCGATGAGCTTGAAGCGCGCACCGCCGAGCTCCTGGGCGGCGCTCATGCCGACCCACAGGAAGAGGTCCGCCGGCAGGCCCATGCCGTCGACCTCGGGGTGCTTCTCCTGCCAGGCCTCGAGGTCGGCGTCGCTCGCGAACAGGTTCGAGTTGGCGGCGACCTCCTCGAGAGCCTGCTTGCCGTCCCAGTTCGCGATGAACCCGGCGATCCCGTTGATGTTCGAGTCGACGATCTGGTCGCCGGCGATCTTGAGGTGGATCTCCTGGCCGGAGTTGGCGCAGGTCGTGAAGACGTCGAGGTCCTTGAGGAGCGTGTGGTTCAGCGTGAGCTGATCGAAGCCGCCGAAGGTGAAGACGTCCACGCCGGTCGAGAGGTGCGCGCGGTGGATGGTCCGCCCGACGGAGAGACAGCCGAGGATCCCGACGAAGCGGTTGTCGCCGCGGGCGAGCTTGACCAGGCGCCGGCGCTCGAGCTCGGCGAGCGCGCCGTTGACCTTGTCCTCGCCGAGGTGCTCCGCGAGCTTCTTGACGATCTGATCGATGGGCTGCACCCAACCGCGCTCGGTCAACGCGCGTGCGAGCTCGTTGAGGATCTCGTGGTGTGCGTCGCCGACCTCGGAGGCCATCTGCTCGAAGAACGCGATGAGAGTACCCTCGCCCGCGGCGGCGAACTCGATCTGATCTGGGAGGTTGTTTTCGGACATCCGGTCTCGACCCTTCGTGACGGCAAACGTAGGCTGTTCCTGCTCGGGGCACCATTTAACGCCCCCGGGCCGCGTTGCGCAAGCGGCCGCCCAGCATGCGGCGCCACCTGGAGCCCCATGAACCACCGTCGATTCGAGCTCGTCAGCGAATACACCCCGCAGGGTGACCAGCCAGACGCCATCGCGCGCCTGACCGCGGGGCTCGAGGACGGCGAGGCGGCCCAGGTGCTGCTCGGCGCGACGGGGACCGGCAAGACCTTCACGATCGCCAACGTCATCACCAAAGTGCAGCGGCCGACCCTGGTGCTCGCGCCCAACAAGACCCTGGCGGCGCAGCTCTACAGCGAGTTCAAGGGCTTCTTCCCCAACAACGCGGTCGAGTACTTCGTCAGCTACTACGACTACTACCAGCCCGAGGCGTACGTCCCGTCGAGTGACACGTTCATCGAGAAGGACGCGATCGTCAACGACGCCATCGACCGGATGCGTCACTCCGCCACCCGCGCCGTGCTCGAGCGTCGCGACGTCATCATCGTGGCCAGCGTCTCGTGCATCTACGGCATCGGCGACAAGACCACCTACAAGGGGATGCTCATCCACCTCGAGCAGGGCGGGACCTACCTGCGCGACCGGCTCCTGCGGCAGCTCGTCGACATCCAGTACACGCGCAACGACTACGACTTCCACCGCGGGACCTTCCGCGTGCGCGGCGACGTCGTCGAGGTCTTCCCGGCCTACGAGGAGAGCGAGGCGGTGCGCCTCGAGTTCTGGGGGGACGAGCTCGAGTCCATCACGCGCATCGACCCCCTGCGCGGCACCACCATCGAGAGCATGCCCGCGGTGGCCATCTTCCCCGGCAGCCACTACGTGACCCCGGCGGATCAGCTGCGCAAGGCGATCGTCTCGATCCAGGAGGAGCTCGGCGAGCGCCTGCGCGAGCTGCGCGCCCAGGACAAGCTCCTCGAGGCCCAGCGCCTCGAGCAGCGGACCCTCTACGACGTCGAGATGATGGAGCAGCTCGGGTTCTGCAACGGCATCGAGAACTACTCGCGCCACCTGACCGGGAGCGCGCCCGGGGACCCGCCGCCGGTCATGCTCGACTACTTCCCGAGCGACTACCTCGTCGTCGTCGACGAGAGCCACGTCGCGGTGCCGCAGATCGGCGGCATGTTCCGGGGGGATCGCGCGCGCAAGTCGACGCTGGTCGACTTCGGCTTCCGCCTGCCGAGCGCCCTCGACAACCGCCCGCTCAAGTTCGACGAGTTCGAGGCGCGGGTCGGGCAGATCGTCTACCTCAGCGCCACCCCGGGCGACTACGAGATGGAGCAGGCCGGCCCGAACGTGGTCGAGCAGCTCATCCGGCCGACCGGCCTCATCGACCCCGAGATCGAGGTGCGCCCGGTGGCGGGCCAGGTCGACGACCTGCTCGGCGAGATCCGCCTGCGGGCCGCGGCCAACCAGCGGGTGCTGGTGACGACCCTGACCAAGCGCATGTCCGAGGACCTGACCGAGTACTATCAGGAGCTCGGCGTGCGGGTGCGCTACCTCCACTCCGACATCGACACCCTCGAGCGCATCGAGCTGATCGACGCCCTGCGCCAGGGACAGTTCGACGTCCTCGTCGGCATCAACCTGTTGCGCGAGGGCCTCGACATCCCCGAGGTGTCCCTCGTCGGCATCCTCGACGCCGACAAGGAGGGCTTCCTCCGGAGCGCTCGCAGCCTCATCCAGACCACCGGCCGCGCCGCCCGCAACGTCGACGGCAAGGTGATCATGTACGCCGACAGGATCACCAAGTCGATGGCCATCGCGATCGACGAGACCACCCGCCGCCGCACCATCCAGGTCGCCCACAACGCCGCGCACGGGATCACCCCGACCACCATCTCGCGGTCCTTCCGCGCCGGCCCCCGGGCCGAGGAGTTCGATCCCGAGGCCAAGAAGAAGAGCACCGCCGACGACCTGCGCCTCGCCGCGATGTCCCCCAAGGAGCTCGACACCCTCATCGCCGGGCTCAGGAAGGCCATGCTCGCCGCAGCGCAAGGTCTCGAGTTCGAGAAGGCGGCTGAGCTCCGGGACCGCATCCGGAGCTATGAGAAGGTGCTCATCGAATCGCCGCTGTGAGCCGCAATGCTGCGATGCAACATACGGCTGGCCAGCGCGCTCGGGCTCTTGGCCCTGGTGGCGCTGGACGCCTGTGACGCCGACGGGGGCGGCCCGCCGACGGTCCCGGCCGACCACCCCTGCCCCGAGTGGGCGCTGGCCCCGACGCCGGAGGCGCTGTACGCCGACCACGCCCTGAGCGGCGCTCCCATCCCGCTGGCGCTCGCCCTGCCGCTGCCGCCGGGGACGCCGGTCGAGGTGACCCAGGGCAACGCGCAACCCCCGACCCACCTCGGCGCGGACGCATGGGCGTGGGACTTCGCGCTCCCCGAGGGGACCCCGGTGCGGGCCGCGGCGCCCGGGATCGTCGCCTATGTGCGCGACGACTCGACGCGCTACGGGACCTCGGACGGCTACCGGGTCGACGCCAACTTCGTCCTCGTCGACCACGGCGGCGGCCTCTTCACGAGCTACGTCCACCTCGCCGCGGGGAGCGCGACGGTGGCGCCCGGGGACCCCGTCCGGGCGGGGGACGTCCTCGCCACCACCGGGCTCAGCGGGCAGATGACCGGTCCCCACCTGCACTTCGCGCTCGAGAACGCCTGGAGTCAGAGCCTGCCAGCGCGCTTCGTCGACCCGGGCGGCGCCGGCTGCGCGCTGCTGCCGGAGCTGGGCGACGTCGTCACGGCGGGCGACGACGACGGCGCCAGCTTGATCGTCGCCGGGGCGCCGAGCGCGCTGCCCCCGGGCGCCTTCGCGGCGACCGGCGTGGCGGCGCTGCGCGGGCTCCCAGCGCGGCTCTTCGCGCGGGGACGACGCTACGCCGTGAGCGGTGAGGCGCCGGGGGCGAGCGCCGTCTGGCTGCTGCTGATCCCGCCCGAGGGCGGCACCGCCGTCGCGGCGGTGGAGCTGCCGGTGAGCGACGGCCGGTTCACGGGCGCGCTGCGCGTGACCGCGCCGGCCGGGCGCTACGGGCTCGGGGCTGTGGCGGTCGTGCCGGGGGACGCGATCACCGTCGACGCCACGGTGCGGGTGACGGTCGAATAGGTGTAGGCTGGGCGTCCATCGCTGGGCTCGGAGGTGAGCGTGAGGGGGACGCGCGGCGTGCAACACCATCGACACGGAGCGATAGCCGCGCTAGCGCTGGCGCTGGCGCTGGGCGCGTGCCAGGAGCGGACCCTGACGGTCGGCTTCGATCGCGGCGCCGAGGATCTGACCGAGCACGTCTACCCGACCGATCGCTACCGCGGCGACGAGCTCATCGACGCCTTCTCGGAGCGGCAGCTCCTCACCCTCCCCTTCCTGCGCCAGCTCGGCGACACCCACCGCGACGGCTTCGGCGCGGCCACCGCGATCCGCCTGCCCTTCACCCCGTCGCCCGACGACGCCGGCGGCTGGATCGCCCAGGGCGGCCTCGACAACGCCATCCGTGTCTACCGCACGAGCAGCGATCCCCCGCGGCGGGTCCCCCTCGGCGCCGTGCGGGTCGACCCCCGCAGCAACACCGTGACGGCGACCCCGCTCGCCCCCTGGGAGGCGGGCACCTACGCCGTCGCGGTCGTCTCTGGTGCAGTGCACAGCCGAGACGGGACAGAAGCAATCACGTCAAGCGACTATGCCCGTGTGCAGCGCGATGGGGATCCGCTCACCGACGGCGCCTTCGGGGCCGTCGCGGCGGTCGACGAGGACATCCGCGCGCGCACCGACACGATCGCCTTCTTCACCTTCACGGTGACCGACGACACCCGACAGCTCGCGCTCCTCGCGCGCTACGTCGACGGCAAGGTCCCGGTGGACCGGGGCGGCGCGGACGAGCTCCTCGACATCACGCCGCTGTTTCCGGCCGACGTGCGCGAGATCGCGGTCGGGGACGCCCACGTCGTCGCCCAGACACCTCACGAGGTCGCCGCCTACTTCGCCGCGGCCGGCGCCGCCGGGCTCCCGACGGACGCCATCGACCGCGTCGTGGTCGGCGCGCTGGCGACGCCGAACTTCGTCTCGGACACCGTCTACGACGAGCAGGCGCTCTACACGAACGGCACGTTCCTGGCGCGCAACCCGCTGGTCGCGTTCACCACCGACAACCCGCTGTCGCTGTCAGCCGCGGCGCCGAGCCGCGTCATCCCCTACCTGGCCGTGTTCCCGAGGGTGCATGCCGACCCGCCCCCGGTCGCCGTCGCGCTCCACGGCATCTCGCGTCAGAAGGAGGACTGGCTGACCGCCGCCAACGCGCTGTGCGCCGCAGGCCACGTCGTCGTGGCCATCGACTTCTACCAGCACGGCGCGCGCCAGGCGGACATCGCGGTGCCGGAGGGGGACTTCGCCGCCAAGCTCGATCCGGTCCTCGCCGTCGCGGGCCAGCGCTTCCCGGACCCGTTCATCGACACGACCTTCCTGGCGCGGACCCGCGACAAGCTGCGCCAGTCCATCGTCGACGTGCTGGCGCTGATCCGCGTCGTGGCGGCGGCGGACGGCGCGAGCCCGCTGATCGACCTCGACGGCGACGCCGTCCCCGACGACTACGGCGCGATCCACCTCGTCGGGCACAGCCTCGGCTCGATCCTGGGGACCGCCATCGCCGCCGTCAGCCCGGACGTGGACCGCGCGGTCCTGTCGGTGCCGGGCGGCAGCCTGCTCGAGATCCTCGAGGAGAGCCCGGCGCTGCACTCGGACGTGGACGTGCTGCTCTACCTGACGGCGAACGCGCCCGGGTTCGGCCTGCTCGCCGGCCAGGAGCGCGCCATGCTCCCCGACGACGGCGCCCGCCAGCTGTTCGACCGCGTCGCCGAGACGATCCTGGCCACGGTCGACCCGCTGACCTTCGCGCCGGCGGTGCTGTCAGGGGACCTCGGCAACGCGCGGCCACGGGTGCTGGTGCAGCTGGCGCTGCGCGATCTGGTGGTGCCGAACTCGACCAACGCGCGGCTCGTGCGCGCGCTGGCCGCCGGGGCCGACGACACCGCGAGCTTCCCCCAGATCCCGCCGGTCGCGCTCGATCTGGGCCTACCGACCTGGCAGAGCGACGCGCCGCCCCTCGACGGCGTCGCGTCCTTCGACGGGGTGCATCAGCTGCTGCTGGACTGGAGCGACCCCGCGGTCACGGCGGCAGCGCAGGCGCAGATGGTCGAGTTCCTGACGGCGCCGTGAGGCGAGCGCTTCATCACTCCACGGGCGCGCCCGGGAGGGTCGACCACTCGGCCCACGAGCCGTCGTAGAGGCGCACGTCGGGGTAACCGAGCCAGCTCAGGGCGAGCCAGGTCATCGAGGCGCGGGTGCCGCTGGCGCAGTAGGCCACGACCGTCACGTCGTCGGGGATCTGGGCGTAGAGCGCGGCGACCGCGTCGGTCGACCTCATGACCCCACCGGCGACGTTGTCCTGCCAGGGCACGTTGAGGGCGCCGGGGATGTGGCCGGAGGCGAACTCGCCGGCGGTGCGAGCGTCGACCAGGACGACGGCGCTGTCGTCGAGGTGATCGAGCACCCAGGCGCCGGTCACCCGCAGCGCGTCGTCCGCGCGCGGGGTCGGGTAGCTGGTGGTGGTCGTGGCCGGCGCGGCGGTGTCGGTGGCGCCGGACCAGGCCCCATAGCCGCCGTCGAGGAGGCGGGCGTCGTGGCCGTAGTAGGCCAGGGTCCACACGAGCCGCGCCGTCGCGGTGTCGTTGGTCGGGCCGGCGACCACCGCGGTGGTGCCCGGGGCGAGGCCGGCGGCCGCGAGGGCGGTGGCGACCTGATCGGCGGGCGCCACCTGGCTCGACACGCCGTCGACGGTCGCGCGCAGGTCGGCCACATCGACGCTGACGGCGCCGGGGATGCGCGAGGCGGTCCAGGCGCTGGCGGAGCGGGCGTCGACCACCGCGACCGTGGGGTCGTCGAGGTGAGCCTCGAGCCACGCGGCGTCGACGATCCAGTCCTCGGGGGTCGGCGCCGGCTCCAGCGTGTCCGCTGCGGTGTCGGGCGCCGCGAGCGTGTCCGCGACCGCGCTGTCGGCGATCGCTGCGTCGTCGAGCGCGTCCGCCGCGGCGTCGGCGCCGGTCGCGTCGGCGCCGAGCGTGTCCGCGCCGGTCGCGTCGTCGGCGACGCACTGGGAGATGGGGAGACCGCAGGTCCCGAGCGGCTCGGAGGCGTCGGAGCCGCACGCAGGGGTGAGCAGGAGCAGCAGCGCCGGGAGGACGGCGTAGTGGACGCGGATCATGGAGCGCTCCGGGCGGGTGGCTGGAGGGGACGCCGCGCCGGCTCGGCGACCGGCACGGTTGGACAGGAGGCTCACCGATGCGCGGCGGGTCAAGGGGACGCCGCTGACGCCCGACCGACGACGCAGACGGCGCCTACGTGACCGCCGTGGTTCGAAGCCCGGAACCGGGGTCAGGTCGGTTTCGCCACCGCCTGGCCCGCTTCGCGTTTGGCCCGGCGAGCCCGAAAGAGCGAGGCTGCCTGACCCCGTCTCGGTCCGACCCCTCTCAGTCCTGCTCGAGGTCGACGTAGCGGGCCTCGGGGACGGCCTCGCGGATCTTGGCCTCGATGGCGTCGGCTTCGTCGCCGACCCCCTCGATGACGCGCTCGGCGAAGGCCCCGAGCCACGCGGTGAGCGCGGCGTCGTCCGCGGTCGCGCGGACCGCCGCCAGGTCATCGGCGGTCAGGAGCTTCTCGGCGATCCGGACGCCCGCGAAGTCCAGGTCGGCGGCGATGCGGTAGGTGCCGAGGGCCTGCACCGTCCCGGTGAATGACGAGATGCCCTCGACCGCGTCGCTCGCGTTGATGATGCCGCGGACCTTGTCGGCGACGTCGTCGTCGATCGCCTTGGTGATGAGGTAGGTGCGGTTCTTCGCGACCAGGAACACCGCGACGAAGGCGAGCAGGACGCCGATGAGGATCGAGGCCAGCCCGTCCCAGAACACCTCGCCGGTGACCTCGGCCAGCCCGATGCAGATCGCGGCGATGACGACCCCCAAGACGGCGGCGCCGTCCTCGAGGATGATGGCGAGGGTCGTGGGGTCCTTGCCCTCGGTGACGTAGCGGCGCACGGACATCCCGGCGTGCTGGGCGTCGCGCGCGATCCCGCGCAGCGCGATCATGAGCGCGCCCCCCTCGAGGACGAGCGCGATGCCGAGCACGACCCACGTCACCCAGCTGTGGCTGACCGGGTGAGGGTCTATCAGCGCCTCGATGCCGTGCATGAGGGTCACGCCGGCGCCGACGAAGAAGATGCCGAGCGCGCTGACGAGCCCCCAGAAGAAGCGATCACGGCCGTAGCCGAAGGGGTGATGGGAGTCCGCCGGGCGCTCGGAGCGCCTCAGCCCGAGCAGCAGCAGCGCCTGGTTCGAGGTGTCGGCGACCGAGTGGATGGCCTCGGACAGGAGCGCCGAGGAGCCGGTGAAGGCCCAGCCGATGAACTTCGCGATGGTGACCAGGATGTTCGCGCTGACGCCGGCGATGACGCTCGAGGTGCTGCTACCTGACATGGGACGCTATCCTTGGGCGGGCTCGAGCAGCGCCCGAAGCCCGTCGATGAGGTCCACCCGGCCGCCGTCGCCGCCGCCCAAGCGGTCGATGAGGCCGAGGACCCGGTCGAAGTGGGAGAGATCGAGGACGCAGTCGGCGTCGACGGCCTCGAGGGGCGGCCCGGCGGTGAAGTTCAGCGGGCAGACGTCGCGACCCGGCGGCTCGGTGGGCGCGCTGCCCGAGGCCGCGACCGCCGCGGGCAAGGCGATGGGCAGGCCGTGGCTGCGGCAGATCATCGGGCGCGCGGCGTAGACCCGGCACGCCCCAGCGTCGTCGAGGAGCGGGCAGCGCGGATCGGCCCGCCCCGCGTCGAGGCGGACCGAGAGCGCCGCGCGCCCCGCCGGCGGCAGCGCGAGGACGGCCTGTGCAATGCGGCGAAACTCGGTCGTAATGACTGACAAGTGCTGGTTACAACAGGAACTGCAGCCCTTCTCGCAGTGCAGCGCGTCCGGGTACCGTTCCCGGACGCGCCCGAAGAACGCGTCTACCTTGGCGGCGAGCTGGAGGTAGCTCGCCTCGGCGCTGCTCAAGCCTCGACGTCGAAGTAGGTGAGCCAGCGCTCGTGCGCCGTGTCGGCGCCCTTGACGACGTCGAAGTAGGCGCTCTGGAGGGCCTCGGTGACCGGGCCGCGGGTGCCGCTGCCGATGGTGCGGCGGTCGATCTCGCGCACCGGGGTCACCTCGGCGGCCGTGCCGCACATGAAGACCTCGTCCGCGAGGTACAGGCTGTCGCGGGTCAGCACCTGCTCGCGCACCTCGAGGCCGCGCTCGCGGGCCAAGGTGATGAGGGTGTCGCGGGTGATGCCGCCGAGGATCGGGCCGCTGAAGGGCACCGTGTAGAGCACGCCGCCGAGGACCGCGAAGATGTTCTCACCGCTCGCCTCGGAGACGTAGCCGGCGGTGTCGAGGAGCAGCGCCTCGTCGTAGCCGTCCATGAGCGCCTCGCGCTTGGCGAGGATCGAGTTCACGTAGTGGCCGCAGACCTTGCCCTTGTGGAGTTGGCTGTTGACGTGGGGGCGCGCGAAGGTCGAGGTCTTGATGCGGACCCCGTGGCTGAGGCCGGCGTCGCCGAGGTAGGCGCCCCACGGCCAGACCGCGATGGCGGTGCTGGTCGGGTTCTTCATCGCGGCGACGCCCATGGCGCCGGCGCCGACGAACACCAGCGGCCGGATGTAGCACTCGCGCAGCTTGCACGCCTCGAGGGTCTCCACGGTCGCCGCCTTCAGCGTCGCGACGTCGTACTCGAGGGGGATGGTCATCATCGCCGCGCCCTTGACGAGCCGCTCGAGGTGCTCGTCGAGGCGGAAGACGGCGCTGCGCCCGTCCGCCCGCACGTAGGCCCGGATGCCCTCGAACACGCCGAGCCCGTAGTGCAGCGTGTGGGTCAGCACGTGAACGTTGGCCTCGTCCCAGGGGACGAGCTTGCCGTCGAACCAGATCCAGGGGGCCTTATCAATCATTCCGGGTGCTCCGAAGCGTCTGGGAGTAGCAGTCGGCGATCGTCGCGCGGTGGCGGCGCAGATCCGCCTGGAGCGTGTCCTCCGCCCGCGCACCGGGACCCTCCCCGTAGCCCATCCGGCGGGCGAGGCGCAAGTGCGCAACGTCGGAAGCGGCGTGGGCGGCGCCGTCCGCTGGGGCGTCGGCGGCGAGCAGGGCCTGGACGGCGCCAGGGCGATCCTGGACGAGGCGCATGCGGTTCTCGAGCTGGCGGACGAAGGCGTAGGCCTCACCGCACGCCGCGGCGCGGGCGGCGTCGAGGCGGCCCAGCTCGCCGAGCCCGCGGAGCGCCTCGGCGGCGTTGCGGCTGCCGGCGGCGTGGCCGCTGCGGGCGAGGTCTAGGGCGTCGCCGTCGAGGGTCAGCTGGAGGTATTGCACCAGGAACTCGACCTCGATGAGGCCCCCGAGGCCGAGCTTGAGGTCGAAGGGGCCGGCGACCGCGAGCAGGCGCCGGCGCATGGCGTCGACGGCGCCGGCGGCGGCGGGGTCGCCAGCGAGGGCGCCCATGGCGTCGCTGCGCAGGGTCGCGACGAGGGCCTCGACCGGGGGTCCGCCGAGGACCGCGCGGCTCCGCAGCACCGCCTGCTTCTCCCACACGGCGGCCTCGAGCCCCCGGTGATAGCCGAGGAGGCGCTCGGCGGTGACGCACAGCGGGCCCTGGGTGCCGCTCGGGCGGAGGCGGGTGTCGATCTCGTAGAGCGTGCCCTCGGGGGTGGCGCAGACGAGCCCGGTGATGCAGCGGCGCGCGAGGCGGGTGACCGCCACCGAATCGGCGGCGGGCGCGTGGACGAAGACGAGGTCGAGGTCGCTCGAGTAGCCGAGCTCACGGCCGGCGAGCTTGCCCATCGCGATGACGCCGATCCCGGCCGCGGCGTCGGGCTCGTCGAGGGTCTCGGCGGCGGCGGCGAGCACCTTGGCGAGGATGACGTCGGCGAGATCCGAGAGCTGGCGGCCGACGGAGGCGGTGTCGATGAGCCCGGCGAGGTCGAAGAAGCCGATGCGCAGGATCTCGGCCTGGTGGAAACGCCGGACGGCACCGAGGACGTCCTCCCAGTCCCCGTCCACCCGGGGCTCGGCGGTCAACGCCGCGGCCATCTCGGCGGCGGTGCGGACCGCGGGCTCGCTGCCGTCGAAGACGAGGCGGTCGAGCAGCCCCGGGGAGCGGACCAGCAGGCGCGAGAGGAAGTGGCTCGTCCCGAACAGCGCCGTGAGGGTGCGCAGACGCCGCGGGTCCTGCTCGAGCTGGTCGAGGGCCGCCTTGCGATGGCGCAGCGTCCGCAGCAGCGTCTCCATGTGCCCGAAGGCGGCGTCGGGGTCGGCGGTCGCGGCGACGGCCTGGACGATCTTGCGGGCCAGCGCCCCGCCGCGGGCGATGGCCCGCGGGTGGAACGGGCTGTCGGGGCGGCGCACGAGGGCGTCGAGCCGGCGGCGGGAGAGCGGCGCCTGGAGGAAGCCCAGCTCGCGCAGGGCGTCCTCGCGGGCGGGGTCGGCGACGTCGGGGTCGATGGCCACCGCGAAGGCCTGCGTCCACGCCGGCGTGGCGTGCTCCGGGGCGGCGCCGGCGACCACCGCCTCGAAGGCGGCGCGGACCTGGCGGCGGTGCTGGGCGAGGGCCTGCTCGAAGGCGGCGAGGCCGCCGTCGTCGAGCTCGAACCCCGCGAGCGCGGCCACGCGCTTGCGGCTGCCAGGGTCGCCGGGGAGGAGGTGGGTCTGGCGGTCGTCGGCGAGCTGCAGCGCGTGCTCGACCCGCCGCAGGAGGCGGTAGGCGCCGAGCAGGGCGTCGGCCTCGGCGGACTCGATGAGGCCGGCGAGGGCCAGCCGGGCCAGCGCCGTGCGGGTGTCGGTGGCGCGGAGCTCGGGGAGCTTGCCGCCCCAGGTGAGCTGGAGCGTCTGGACGGCGAACTCCACCTCGCGGATGCCGCCGCGGCCGAGCTTCACGTTGAAGCCGTCCTGGCGGCCGAGGCGCGCCCCGAGGGCGTCGATGCGCCCCTTCATGGCGGCGACCTCGTCGGCGAAGGCGTAGTCGAGGTGCTTGCGGAACACGAAGGGCGCCAGCGCCGCGATGATCCGCTCGCCGAGGGCGAGATCGCCGGCGACCGGCCGGGCCTTGATCCACGCGAGGCGCTCCCAGGCGTGCCCGAAGCTCTCGTAGTAGCGCTCGAGCCCCTCGAGGCTGTTGCAGATGGGGCCGGTGCGGCCCTCCGGGCGGAGATCGAGGTCGACGCGGAAGACGAAGCCCTCGTCGGTCTGCTGCGACAGCGCCTGGGCGACCTGGGCGAACAGCCGCGAGAAGTAGGTGTGGAGATCGACCCGGCGACCGAGCCCGCCGGCGCCGTCGGTCTCGCCGGCGTCGGTCGCGTAGGCGAAGATGACGTCGATGTCCGACGAGTAGTTGAGCTCGGCGCCGCCGAGCTTGCCCATCCCGATGACGACCGGCGTGCAGACCTCGCCGGAGGCGGTCCGCGGGACGCCGTAGGTCGGGCGGAGCGAGCGGGCGACGGCGTCGAGGGTCACCTCGAGGATGGCGGCGGCGAAGGCGGCGAGATCGGCGCCGGTGGCGAGGGGGTCGCCGCTGATGAGTTCGCGGGCCGTGAGCTGGAGCATGGCCCGGTGGCGCGCGATCCGCAGGGCGCGACCGAGGGCGGCGTCGTCCTCGACCGCGCTGAGCTGGGGCGCCAGCCAGGTGAGCCAGCCGGCGCGGTCGCGGACGGCGGGGAGCTCGCCGAGCTCGACCACCGCCTCGGGGTGGCGCTGGAGAAAGCGGCGCAGGAAGGTGGAGGCCGCCAAGACGCGGACGACGTGCTCGGGGACCGCGCGCGCGGCGGCGGGGCCAGCCTCGCTCGCGAGGCGATCGAGGGCGTGGCGCACCATGGTGCGCTCGTCCGCGGGAACCGCGACGTCGCCGGCGTCGAGGACCGCCAGCCACGACGCGAGGACGGAGGGCTGCTCGGTGGGCGTGGTCATGCCGCGGAGCGTAGCAGCGTTGACGGGTTCACGCACCGGGGGATTGGCTGGACCGGATCGCCCCGGCGCCCTAGATTACCCGGCACGCGGCCGGTCGGTAGGGCCGCGCCACAGGAGCTCAGATGCCGCCTCGCACCGCCGCCATCGTCCTCGCCGCCGGCAAGGGGACGCGCATGCGCTCAGCGCGCGCCAAGGTCCTCCACGAGGTCCTCGGCCGGCCGATGGTCTCGTGGATCGTCGGCGCCGCCCTCGACGCGGGCTTCGATCAGGTCGTCGTCGTCGTCGGCCACCAGGGGGAGGCGGTCGCTACCGCATTGCAGCATGATTTCCCCGATGCGCCTGTATCGTTCGCCACCCAAGCAGAGCAGCGCGGAACCGGGCACGCTGTGCAGTGCGCCATGGACGCCGCCGCAGGGGCGGAGGTCGTCGCCATCCTGTCCGGCGACACCCCGGCGCTGGACGCCGACACCCTGCGTCGCCTCGGCGCCGTGCGCGACGAGCGCCACGCCCCGCTGGTGGTCACGAGCTTCGAGGCCGCGGACCCCACCGGCTACGGCCGCATCGTGCGGGACGCCGCCGGCGCGGTCGCGCGCATCGTCGAGCACAAGGACGCGACCCCCACCGAGCGGGCCATCCACGAGGTCAACGCCGGGCTCTACCTGTGCGATCGCGCGACCCTCGCGGACGCGCTCGCGCACCTCCGGGCGGACAACGCCCAGGGCGAGCTCTACCTGACCGACGTCGTCGCCCACGTCGCCGGCCGCGGCGGGCGGGTGGCGGGCTTCACCCTGCACGACCCCTTCCGCGTCGCCGGCATCAACACCCGCGCCCAGCTCGCCGCCATCGAGCGCGAGCTGCTCGCGCGCCGGCTCGACGCGCTGATGGACGCCGGGGTGACCCTCGAGGACGCGGCCTCGATCCGGGTCGAGGCGGGCGTGGTCATCGGCGAGGACACCGTCCTGGGTCCCGGGGTGCAGCTCAAGGGGCGGACGGCGATCGGGCGCGGCTGCCGCGTCGACGCCGGGGCGGTGCTGGTCGACACCGGCGTCGCGGACGGCGCCCACGTCAAGCCCTACGTCGTCGCCGAGGGCGCCACCATCGGCCCCGGCGCCGCCGTCGGGCCGTTCGCGCACCTGCGCCCCGGGACGGTCCTCGGGCGCGACGTGAAGATCGGCAACTTCGTCGAGACCAAGAAGGCCGTCCTCGCCGCCGGCGCGAAGGCGAGCCACCTGAGCTACCTCGGCGACTGCGAGATCGGCGCCGGCGCGAACATCGGCGCCGGCACCATCACCTGCAACTACGACGGCTTCGACAAGCACCGCACCGTGATCGAGGAGGGCGTCTTCATCGGCAGCGACAGCCAGCTCGTGGCGCCGGTGCGGGTGGGCGCGAACGCGGTGGTCGGCGCCGGGACGACCGTGACCCGCGACGTCGCCCCGGGGGCGCTCGCGGTGTCGCGCACACCGCAGCGGGAGATCGCGGGCTACTACGATCGTTACCGCAAGCCCAAGGAAGCGGCGAAGCGCCGGGCGAAGGCCGCGGCGGCCGCGAGCGACGAGGAGAAGGGCTGATGTGTGGCATCGTGGGGTACGTGGGACCGGAGCTGTGCGCGGAGCTCGTCGTCGACGGGCTGCGGCGGCTCGAGTATCGCGGCTATGACTCGGCTGGGCTCGCGGTGGTGGACGGGGACGGGCAGCTCCTGACGCGGCGGGCCGAGGGGAAGCTCTCGAACCTCGTCAAGCGCCTGGCGGAGTCGCCCATCGACGGGCGCACCGGCATGGGGCACACCCGCTGGGCGACCCACGGGGCGCCGACCGAGGACAACGCACACCCGCACCGGTCGGGGTCGGTGGCCGTCGTCCACAACGGCATCATCGAGAACCACGTCGAGCTCAAGGCCGAGCTGCGCGCGCTCGGCCACGTGTTTCAGAGCGAGACGGACACCGAGGTCATCGCGCACCTGATCGACCACAACCGCACGGCGGACGGGCTCGCGCTGCCCGAGGCGGTGCGCCAGGCGGTGCTGCGCCTGCACGGCGCGTACTCGATCGTGGTCATCGACGCGGCCACCCCGGGTGTGATCGTCGGCGCGCGGGTGGCGAGCCCGCTGGTGCTCGGCCTCGGCCAGGGGGCCAACTACCTGGCGAGCGACGTCGCGGCCATCCTCGCCCACACCCGCGACATGGTGTTCATCGAGGACGGCTGGATGGCGGTCCTGACGCCCGACGCCGTCGACGTCCGCGTGGTCGCGACGAACGAGGCGCCGCGCTGGGAGAAGACGACCGTCTCGTGGTCGCCGGCGATGGCCGAGAAGGGCGGCTACAAGCACTTCATGCTCAAGGAGATCCACGAGCAGCCGCGCGCCATCGCGGACACGCTGCGGGGCCGCGTCTCCCTCGAGCGCAAGACGGTGGACCTGCCCGAGATCCCCATCACCGCGGACGACCTCGCGCGCCTGCGCCAGTTCTATATCGTCGGCTGCGGGACGGCCTGGCACGCCGGGCTCGTGGGCCGCTATCTGTTTGAGGATCTCGCCGGCCTGGCCCCCCACGTCGAGGTCGCGAGCGAGCTTCGCTACCGCAACGCGCCGATGGATGACCGGACGCTCATCCTCGCCATCTCTCAGAGTGGGGAGACCGCCGACACCCTCGCTGCGCTGCGGGAGGCGAAGCGCCGTGGGGCGCGGGTCATCAGCGTCTGCAACGTCATCGGGTCGTCCATCCCGCGGGAGTGTGAGGGGACGCTGTACACCCACGCCGGCCCGGAGATCGGGGTGGCGTCGACCAAGGCGTTCACGACGCAGCTGGCGGCGGTGCACCTGCTCGCGCTGAAGTTCGGCCAGCTCCTCGGGCGCCTCGACGACGCGACGATGGTGGCGGAGCTGACGGCGCTGATGCACGTCCCGACGGTGATAGAGGCGGAGCTGGCCAAGGAGGCGAACTACCTCGAGATCGCCCGGGCCTGGCACGAGTGCACGAGCATGCTCTACCTCGGGCGCGGCAACCTCTTCCCGATGGCCCTCGAGGGGGCGCTGAAGCTCAAGGAGATCAGCTACATCCACGCCGAGGGCTACGCCGCCGGGGAGATGAAGCACGGGCCCATCGCGCTCATCGACGAGCGGCTTCCGACGGTGGTGCTCAACCCCCGGGACGCGCACTTCCAGAAGGTGCGCAGCAACCTCGCCGAGGTGAAGGCGCGCGGCGGGCCGGTGCTGGTCGTGGCGACCGAGGGAGACACCGAGGCGCCAGGGCTCGCGGACTTCACGCTGACCCTGCCGGCGGTGCCCGAGCACGTTCTGCCGCTGATCGCCGCGGTGCCGATGCAGCTCATCGCCTACTACATGGCGGACTTCAAGGGGACCGACGTCGACCAGCCGAGGAACCTGGCCAAGAGCGTGACGGTCGAGTAAGGGTCCGCGGGATGAAGCAGTTTTCCCTCGACCTGGGCGAGACCGCGTCACTCGGGCGCGAGGCGCGCGCCATGCTGGAGACGCTGAACGAGCCGCAGCGTGAGGCGGTGGTCGCGTGCGACGGGCCGGTGCTGATCCTGGCCGGCGCGGGCAGCGGCAAGACGCGCGCGCTGACCCGCAAGATCGCGTTCTTGGTGACGGCGCACAAGCTCGAGCCGTGGCAGATCCTGGCGGTGACCTTCACCAACAAGGCCGCCGCCGAGATGCGCGCGCGCTGCGAGCAGCTCCTCGGGCCGCGCGCGGCGGACCTGTGGCTCGGGACCTTCCACTCGATCGGCGTGCGCATCCTGCGACGCCACGGCGACCTCATCGGGGTGCCGCGCGGCTTCGTCATCTACGACCAGGACGACGCCACGAACATGATCGGGCGCTGCCTCGACAAGCTCGGGCTCGACCCGAAGGCGCTCCCGCCCAAGGGCATCGGGCAGTGGATCGAGGCGCAGAAGCGCGAGTGCCGGGGGCCCGAGCACGCCGAGATCCCGCTCGAGACGCACACCGACCGCACCAACCTCCGGGTCTACACCCTGTACCAGGAGGAGCTGAAGAAGGCCGGCGCGGTGGACTTCTCGGACCTCATCTGGCTGCCGTGGCGGCTCGCGACCGAGCACCCGACGGTCGCCTTCGAGTACAAGTCGCGCTGGCGCTACGTCCTGGTGGACGAGTTCCAGGACACCAACCGCGCGCAGTACAAGCTGCTGAAGGCGTTCCTGAACGACGAGCGGCGCATCTGCGTGGTCGGCGACGACGACCAGAGCATCTACGGCTGGCGCGGGGCGCAGGTCGAGAACATCCTCGGCTTCGACCGCGACTACCCCGACGCGCGGGTCATCCGGCTCGAGCAGAACTACCGCTCGACGCGCACGATCCTCGACGTGTCCGGGGCGCTCATCGCGCAGAACGAGAGCCGCCACGGCAAGACCCTGTGGACCGAGCGCGAGCGCGGGGAGGCGGTGCGGGTCTACCCGGCGCAGACCGAGCGCGACGAGGCCGAGTACGTCGGCCGCCGCATCGAGGCGCTGCGCCAGGACTACAGCCTGTCGGAGGTGGCGATCTTCTATCGCACCAACGCGCAGAGCCGGGCGTTCGAGGACGTGCTGCGGGCGCGGGGGCTGCCCTATCGGGTGATCGGGGGGCTGCGCTTCTACGACCGCGCCGAGGTCAAGGACATCCTGGCGTACCTCAAGGTGCTGGTGAACCCGGCCGACCCGATCTCGCTCGAGCGGATCATCAACCGCCCGACCCGGGGCATCGGCAAGACGACGGTCGACAAGTGCCGGGCCGAAGCGGACGCGCGCGGGGGGACGCTGTGGGAGGCGGTGTGCGCGCTGGCGCGGGAGCCCTCCGCCGGGCTGGCGAGCAAGCTCGCGCCCTTCGTCGAGCTGGTCCTCGACCTGATGACCTTCGCTGCGGCGCACAGCGCGCTCGAGACCGCGCTCGAGGTGCTCGAGAAGACGAGCTATCTGGCGCTGCTCGAGGCGGACCGGTCGATCGAGGCGCAGGGGCGGGCGGACAACGTCAAGGAGCTCCTCGGGGCCATCGGCGAGTTCGTGGAGCGGTCGGCGGACGGGACGCTCGGGGCGTTCCTCGACGAGGTGTCGCTGGTGAGCGACCTCGACGGCGCGAACCTCGAGGACCAGACGGTGTCGCTGATGACCGGGCACACCGCCAAGGGGCTCGAGTTCGACGTGGTGTTCGTCACGGGGCTCGAGGAGGGGCTGATGCCGCACTTCAACAGCTCCGACTCGGAGAGCGCGATCGAGGAGGAGCGGCGGCTGACCTACGTGGCGATGACCCGGGCGCGGCACGTGCTGCACCTGTCCCACGCGGCCTCGCGGCGGCGCTTCGGGCAGTCGAAGTCGGCGGTGCCGAGCCGCTTCCTCGACGGGCTGCCGCAGAACCTCCTGCACCAGGAGCTCGGCGGCTACTCGCTGCCGTCGCGCTCGAGCGGCTGGGGGAGCGGAGGCGGCTGGGGCGGCCAGCGCGGCGGCTGGGGCGGCGGTGGGGCGCGGCAGGCCCAGCGCCCCACCGACGACGTCGACGCCTGGGTCGTCGACGAGGTCCCCGACTACGAGAACGAGAGCCAGGACGCGTCCGAGGGGCTGCAGCGCGGCAGCCGCATCTTCCACACCAAGTTCGGCGAGGGGCGCGTGCTCGAGGTCTCCGGCGACGGCGACAAGGCGAAGGCCAAGGTGATGTTCGCCGACGGGGTCACCCGCAAGATGATGGCGAGCGTGCTCACCCTCATTTGACGGCGCGCCGCTCCCCCGCTCTCGCTGGCGTCAGTACCTGAAGCCGCTCCCGCCGATGAACTCTCGCAGCAGCGAGGTCGGTGGGACGTGGTCGGGGTAGATGGTCACGTAGCGGTCGAGGAGCTCGAGCAGGCGAAAAGCCGTCGTGTAGCTCGGGTGGTCGTGGGGGACCTCGAGCAGGTAGCGCTCGGCGTAGACCTTGAGGACCGAGGGCTCGTAGATGAGCGACGAGTCGAAGACCGCGTCGGCCTCGGACTGGAAGGGGAAGATGTGGAGGCGCTCGCCGCGGCGGACCTTGGGCCAGCGGGCGATGTTCATCGCGGCGTCGGCGCCGCGGCGGAAGCGGTCGCGGACGATGCGCCGCAGCAGCCGCACGTCCGAGGCGTGGACGCGGGAGAGGTCGTCGAAGGGCAGCTGGGCGAGCGGGCAGATGAAGATGCGGAACACCTGCTCGCGCGCCACGTCCGGCAGGAGCCTCGGGTTCAGGGCGTGGATCCCCTCGAGCAGCAGCACGTCTCCGTCGCGGAGCGCCACCTCGTGGCCCTCGCCCGGGTGGCTCTCGCCGGTCTTGAAGTCGTAGCTCGGGGTGCGCACGCGCTCGCCGCGCAGGAGCTCCGTGAGGTGCTGCCCGAGCAGATCCACCCGCAGCGCCTCGAAGGCCTCGTAGTCGTAGTCGCCGTGGTCGTCGCGCGGCGTGAGCTCGCGGTCGACGTAGTAGTCGTCGAGCGAGATCTCGTGCGGGATGATGCCGTTGACCTCGAGCTGCACCTTGAGCCGCTTGATGAACGTCGTCTTGCCCGAGGACGACGGCCCCGCGGCCGTCACCACCCGGACGCCGCCGCGCTCGTGGATGGCGTCCGCGATGCGCGAGATCCGCTTCTCGTGGTAGCCCTCCACCACCCGGATGATCTCGCTCACCTCGCCGTCGACGCAGCGCAGGTTCAGCTCGCCGACGCTCCCGATGCCGAGCACGTCGAGCCAGCGCTGGTGCTCGCCGGTCAGCGCCCGGCTGCGCCGCGACGTGTCCCGCGCGTCCACGCTGAGCCGCTCGGGGTGGTCCGCCGCCCCGGCCGCCAGCACATGGTCGACCCCGCCGGGGTCGTTCGGCGACGTCCCGGCGCGCCCGTAGATCAGCAGGAGCCCGTCGGCCTGGTCACACACCACCCGGAACCCGCGCAGGATCCCGGTGTGCGGCACGAGCGGCCCCATCTGGAGCGCCAGCACCTCGCCGTAGCTGGCGAGCGGCACCATCGCGTCGCGCCAGGTGCGCAGCAGCGCCAGCGGGCCGGTCGCGGCCAGCGCGGCGAAGTGGTCGCGCGCCTCCTCGACCCGCCACGTCTCCTCGCGCAGCGGCAGGTTCTGCTCGGCCAGGAGCTCCATCTTCGCCTGCAGGCGCGGCGCCAAGACGGTCAGATCGTGCCCGTTGGTGCCCACGAGGTGCACCCGCTGGGCGAACCCCACCGAGTGATCGAGCTGCAGCCGCAGGCCGGGATCGAGTCGGCGCGCGGCCTCGAGCAGCAGGAGCCCGAGGCTCGTCCGGTAGATCTGCCGGCCCTCCCAGTGCTCGGTCGTGAGCGGCTCGACGCTCGAGTCCGTCGCCGCCCCCGCGAACAGCGAGTGCGCCCGCCGGTCCACCAGCGCCGCCACCACCGGGTGGCCGTTCACCTCGGTCGGCAGCAGCTCGGCAAGCCGCGTCCCGGTGCGCGTCGTGCGCGCCGCGCCCGCCGTCCGCACGGTGACCCGGGTGCGCCGCGGAGCCGCCCCGTATCCGATGATGGCCCGCAGGTTGTCGGTCGTCCCGCGCAGGCGGTTGGCGACCCCGCCGAGCAGCGCCTGCACGAACCCGAGCCCGAGCGCCGCGTCCCGGCCAGTCAGCGCGGCGTAGCGCGCCAGATCGAGGCGCGCGACGCGCAGCGGCGTCTCCGCCACCACCGACGCCGAGCGCGGCTGGCCGTCGAGCAGGCTCAGCTCGCCGAAGTGCTCACCGCGCTCGACGGGGCCGAGGTCCACGGCGCCGGTCCGGACGCGGGCGCGGCCGCTGACCACCAGGTAGAGCACGCGCTCGCGGTCCCCCTGGCGGATGACCTGCGCCCCCGCGGGGAAGCTGACGAGCTCCATGTGGTCGGCGAGGAGCGCGCGGGCCGAGACGTCCAGGCCGGCGAAGAGCGGGTTCGCGCCCAGCGCCTCGACCACCTCCAAGATCCCCTCTTCGGTCATCCGCTCAGCTCCTTGGACCCCACGGGTCGTGGGCGAGCGCGCAGCTCGTGAGCGCGACGAGGACCCGCGCGTTGGGCGCGGGCGCGCGGCCCAAGACCGTTACCGGTGCAACCTACGCCGACCGGGAGTGGTGCGCCAGAAGACTTGCGGCGCCTCGACGCTGCGGCGCGGCGTCGCGGCGCCGCCGCCGTTCAGGCCTTCTTGTTGCCGACCAGGACCGCCTCGACCTCGCCGAGCACGCCGTACTTGAAGACGAGCTTGTACACGGCGCGATCGGTGTCGGCGCTGACCCACACCTCGACGTCACGGGAGTAGGCGTCGCCGCGCGAGATCTTGCCGCGCAGCGGGATGGCCTTGCGGATCCCGATCGGCAGGTGGATGTCGGAGGCGGTGCCGACCGTGAAGGCGAGGTCGTAGACCATGCGGCCGTCGTAGACCTGGATGGCGTAGTTCGTCCCCGGGCTCATGTCCTGGTGCATGATCCACGGGAAGACGCTGACGATGTCCACGCCGCGCTGCCGCAGGGTGTAGTCGTTCTTCGCGAAGAGCTTGCCGCCGCGCGTGTCCGTCCCCTTGATGCGGCGGCCCTCGAAGACGGTCTTGTAGACGCGCCGGACCTTGTCGAGGGTGATGTCCCAGCGTCCGCGGACCGGCAGCCACACGTGGTCGACCCAGGAGGTGGAGGCGGTGTCGGTCTTCATCACCGACGCCGCGAGGCCCTCGGTGCGCGCGTCGATCCGGACCGGACGCAGGGTGTGCCTGCCGATCTTCTCCGGGGTCCCGATGAAGAGCACCGCCTCGCCCGCCTTGGCGCCCAGCGCCCGCAGCTCGTAGCGATAGGTGAAGGTCGTCGCCTCCTCGGAGGGGGTGGCGCCGGCGGCCGCGGCGGTCGCCATCCCGCCGAGGGCGACGAGGGCGGTGGCGAGGGTGCTCAAGGTGCGGTAGCTCATGCGGGCCTCCGGGTGACTGGACTCGCGAACCGACGGACGCGCTCGGAGACCTATTCAGTCTCCTTGTAACCGGGAACCCGCGCAAACCCACGACGCGGTACACTCTGGCTGCACCCACGACGCCCTCCGTCGAACCGAGAGCCTCCCGCCCATGAGCCGCCCGCAGCCCCTGCCGATCGACACCCTCCGCGACGCCTTCGACGCCGCCCTGGCCGCCGGGCCGGTGGTCGTGACCGCGCCCACCGGCTCCGGCAAGTCGACCCGCGTCCCGTGCTGGTGTCCGGCGCCGGTGCTGGTCATCGAGCCGCGCCGCGTCGCCTGCCGGAGCCTCGCCCGCCGGGTCGCGGAGCTCGAAGGGACCTCGGTCGGCGGCGGCGTCGGCTACCACGTGCGCGACGATCGCCGGGCGAGCGCGGACACCCGGATCCTGTTCGCGACCCCCGGCGTCGCGCTGCGCTGGCTCGCGGGCGGGGCACCCCTGCCCTTCGCCACCGTCATCCTCGACGAGCTCCACGAGCGCAGCCTCGACGTCGACCTGCTGCTCGCCCTGCTGCTCGCCCGGAGCGCTCACCATCCGGCCCGGCGCCCGCCCCACCTCGTCGCGATGAGCGCCACCCTCGACGCCGAGCGCGTGGCCGCCCACCTCGGCGCCCGCCTGCTCGACGGCGAGGGGCGGCAGTACCCGGTCGCGATCGCGCACATCGGCGCGCCGACCGCACCGCCGAGCGCCCACCAGCTCGCCGAGCGCGTCGCGGAGGCCGTCGCGCGCGCCGAGGCCGATCCCGGCGACATCCTCGTCTTCCTCCCGGGCAAGGCCGAGATCGCGACGGTCGCCGACCACCTCGACAAGCGCTGCCCGCACGAGCTGCTGCCGCTCCACGGGGGCCTCACCGCGCAGGAGCAGGACCGCGCCTTCTCCCCGGGCTCCCGCCGCCGGGTCATCCTCGCGACCAACGTCGCCGAGACCTCGCTCACCCTGCCGCGGATCGGGGTCGTCATCGACGCCGGGCTCGTCCGCCGCACCCGCTATCACCGCGGGCGGGGTGTCCTGACCCTGGCGCCGATCGCCGACGACAGCGCCGAGCAGCGGGCCGGGCGCGCCGGGCGCCTCGGGCCCGGCGCCTGCTATCGGCTGTGGGGGCGCGGCGCCCGCCTCGATCCGGTCACGCCCCCCGAGATCGCCCGCGAGTCCCTGGTCCCGCTGGTCCTCGGCGCGGCGGCGTGCGGCGAGGACGCGGGCGCCCTGCCCTGGCTCGACCCACCCGCCGACCACGCCGTCGCCCAGGCGCGGCGCGAGCTCGAGGGGCTCGGCGCCATCACCGCCGACGGCGCGGTCACCCCGAGCGGCCTGACGCTCTTCGGCTGGCCGCTCGACCCCGGCCTCGGCCGCATCTTGATCGTCGCGCGCGAGCGCGCCTCCGCCTCCGCCTCCGACTCCGGCGACGCGCGTGAGCGCGCCAGCCTCGACGACGCCATCGACCTCGTCGCCGCCCTCGGCGTCGACCGCTCCATGTTCGGCCGCGAGCGCCCACAGCACCCGGAGGACGACCTGCGCGCGACCGGCTGCGACGCCGTCGCGCTCATCCGGGCGGTCCGCCTCGGCGACGTGCGAGTCCACCGGCTCGACCCCCGCGCCCTCGACGAGGCCCGCGCCCTGCGGCAGCGCCTCCACCAGCTGCTGCTCAGCGGCGAGCCGCCCCCCTCCCCCGACGCCGCGATCGACCGCAGCCGCCTGGCGCAGACGCTGCTCGCGGCGGACCCGCTGTGCGCCCACGTCGCGCGGCGGCGACGCGGCCGCGTCACCTGGGCGAACGGCGGGACCGAGCTGTCCCTCGGCCGGGAGAGCGCCGTCGACGGCGAGAAGGCGGAGGCCATCCTGGTGCTGAGCGAGCGCGCGGTCGGCGAGCAGCGCTCGGCCCAGCTCCTCGCCACCGCCGCGATGCCGGCGCCGATCCCGTGGCTCGTGGCCGCCGGGGTCGGCACGGACCGCGTCACCGCGCCGTCTCTGGCGCGCGACGTCGTCGTCGCCAGCGTCGAGCGCGTTCACGCCGGGCGGGTCCTCGGCGTGACCGAGCGACGGCTGTCCGGCGCCCAGCTGCGCGAGGCCACCGCCGCGCTGTTCGCGCGCGGGAGCTACCTCCGTGGGGCCGCGGCGGAGGCCCGGGCCCGGCTGGCGGCGTGGGCGCTCTGCCAGCGCCTCGCGGCGGCCCCCGGGCTGCCGGACCGCGACCTGTTCGCCGCGCTGACCTTCCCCGAGGAGCTGTCCGACGCCCCCGAGGTGGAGACGCTGGCGCGGGCGCGGCTCGACGCGCTGGGCCTCGAGGAGGCGGAGGACTTGCAGCTCGTGACCCGCGCCGATCTGCTGCCGCCACCGATCCCCGCGGCGGCGCTCGAGGTGCTCGATCGCGACTTCCCGCGGGTCTTCACCCTCCCCGACGCCAGCTACCGGATCGACTACGATCTCGTGCGCCGCACAGCGACCCTGGTGCAAGCCACCGGATCGCGTAAGACGGCGCCCTCACTGACACTCCTCCCGCCGTTCCGCGGCTTCTCGGTGCGCGTGCAACGCAACAGCGCCGTGACCGTCCTGCGCTGAGCCAAGCAACGGCAGGTCGAGGACCGGAGTCCGCGCGCGCTCCCCCATCCGACGTCGACCCCAGACGTAAACGTCGCAGGTCTACCGCCGGGCCGCGAACGACCCTGCGGCGATAGACCTGCGACAAGTGGCGGAGTCCCGCCGGAGCGGACGAGACCCCACCGAGCGCGCCGACCGAGAGGGAACGGCGACGCGCTTGGGACGGCGGCCGCCGTCGGGTGGAGGGCGAGGGCCAAGACCCCTGCCCCCCCGTCCGGTGACCGCCGCTGAGGGATGCCTCCCGCGCCCCGTCCGCTGCGAGCGGGCCGGGGCCTCAGGTCGGAAGACACGTGTCGCTGCTACCGTCGATCAGGGCTCGCGTCGCCGCGCCCTGATCGAGCTGCCGGATCTCAGCTGGTCGGGCCTACCGGGCCGTCACCCTTTGGCTCGGGCTCGGGGGTCCCCTCGGCCGGCGCGCCCTCGGCCGCGGCCAGCTCATCCACGGGCTCGCCCGCGGGGAAGATGCGGTCGTACTCGATGGCGTGGCGGTGCTTGAGCTCCTCCACGGTCATCTTGCCGGTGATCATCGTCTTGTCGAGCGGGAACACGTCGGGCGCGAGCACCGCGCTGTAGATGTGCCAGACGACGATGACGAGGAGCGCCAGCACGGCCTCGTTCGAGTGGGCGATGCGGGACGCGGCGAGCGCCTCACCCCCGACCACCCCCGCGGTCTCCACCGGCCACATCAGGAAGACGCCGGTGGCGACCATGACGAGGCTGCCCATGACCATCCCGATGTACTCGAACTTCTGGCGGTAATCGAACTTGGGCATCCGGGGCTGCTTCTCTCGCAGCCCGAAGTAGAAGCGCAGGTTCTGCCAGGCGTCGCGCAGGTCCTGAGGCGTGGGCACGAGGCTCATCCGCATGCGCTTGGTGATGACGCCGCCGACGAAGACCGCGATGTGCAGGCCCAGCAGGATCGAGAAGGTGATGCCAGCGACGCGATGGATGACGCGAGCGTCGTTGAGGCCGCCGAAGAGCTCGATCAGCGTCGCGGCCCAGGCCGTGTCGTAGAACTTCTGGGGGAAGCCGGTCAGCACCAGCGTGCTGAAGACGATGATGGTGATGACGTGCTCGACGCGGCGCCACATGGCGAAGCGCTCGACGCACAGGCGACCATCGCGGTCGCGGCTCAGCTTGACGCCCTTCATGGGATGGCTCCTGTTCATCGCTGGCCTCCGGGACGGCGGAAGCGGAGGCGCCAGAGGTGCATGAGGATATGGAGCACCAGGCCGAGCATGATGAGCGGGATCACGACCCGGTAGAACCAGGTGACCAGCCACACCAGCGGGGCCTTGGACAGCGTCGGCGGGTAGTGGCTGAGCCAGGCGTCCTGGAAGCCGTCGGGGACCTGCTCGTGACACTTGCGGCAGGTCGTCAGCACCCGCGCCCGCACGACGCTGGCGTCGGCGTCCGTGAGTGACGGGATGTCGTGGATACCGTGGCAGTCGGTGCAGGTCACCATCGGCTTGTCGGGGCGGCCCAGCCCCTCGGCGTAGAGGGCGTTGGAGGCCCCGTGGAAGTCGTCGAGGTAGGTGCTGACGACGTCGGGGTTGAGGCCGTAGCGCTCCATGCGGTCGGCGTCGCTGTGGCATTTCGCACAGATCTGATAGGACGCCGCGTGGAAGTCGGGCTTGCGCGGGTCCTTGATCTGATGGGAACCGTGACAGTCGGTGCACACCGGGACGTCGGGGCTGTTGTTGTCGAGCAGCGCCTGCCCGTGCACGGACCGGCGGTAGGCGTCGGAGATCTCGCTGTGGCACTGAGCGCAGCGCGCATCGACCGCCATCCTGGGCTCCCCGGGGACGGCGATGTCGTGCGCCCCGTGGCAGTCGACGCAGGTCGGCGCGTTCCGGTTGCCCTCCTCGAACTGCTTGTAGTGGATGCTGTCGGCGACCTTGGTGAAGTGGGCGTAGTGACAGCGCTTGCAGGTCTCGGCCTGCGCGATCTGGAAGCCGCGCAGGTCCTTCTCCTGCACGTCCGGGTGGGGATACTCCGAGATGCCGGTGTGGCAGTCCGTGCAGCCGATCTCGCCGGCGTGCACGCTCGCGTCCCACGCCTGCTTCAGGATCTGCACCGGCACCTCGCTCCCGTCCGGGAGCTCGAGCCGGTCATCCTCTGCGTCTCCGTGACAATCCATGCAGTCATCGACCTCCCCCGGTTGCGCGAACGCTCCCGAAGCGAAGCCAAACGCCAGGACCGTCCCCAACGCGACCGCAGCCGCTCGATGGGAACCCCTCTGGGTCATGGCGAACCTCCTCTCGTGAACTAGGGTTGAACAAACGCTCCGTAAGGGGCGCGCCCGCACGCGCCCCTCCCTCTTCGAAGTCAGCGCCGCTTTTCGACGTCGGCGCGCTCGGCCACCTCCGCCTCCAGCTGCTCCAGCTCCGGGTCCTGCTCGGCCGTTCCCGGCTCCGCCTGGTCCTTCTTGAAGAACGCAGCCGCCGGCTGCCACCCGCCGCGAGCCACATAGGCGTGGTTCCCACTGAGCTTGCGCACCAAGGCGACGCCCAGCGTCCCGATGATACTCGCGATGACCAGCAGCGGGAACGCCATCACGAACATGCCGCCGAGGGCCGGCCCGACGAGCACCACGAGCCACGTGGGCAGACGCGTGTAGACCGCGCCCTTGCGCCCCTCGAGGCCCTCCCCGTCCGCGCCGACGAAGCGAATGTCGACCTTGTTGCGTGCCATGTAGATGCCGTAGGGGGCAGCTTCGCCAGTCTCGTAGCGCTTCATGCGAACCTCTCGCGTCTGGACCCGACGGGTCCGGTGTTCGTGCAGGGGTCGCCGCTTCCCTCATGAATGGCGCTCACCCTCCGCACACGAAACATCGCCGCTAACGACGCGCATGCCCATCCGCTCGGGTCCCGAGACCAGCTCGGAAAAAGTACCTAGATGCCGCGCTTTACAGCGTCTACCCCCGCCCCCTCGTGTAGGCTATCGCCACGGATGGCCCTGACACTCCTGGTCACCAACCTCCTCCACGGCGTCGTCGGCCTCGCGTGGCTCGCGGGGTTGCGCCGCGCGCTCGCGCCGATGCCGGCCGGGCTGTGGGCGCGCATGCTGACGCTGGCGTTGATCCTGCCGGTGGCGGTCGTCGCGCTGCACCTCGCCGGCGTCCTCCCGGGGAGCGACGCGTCGGTCCTGCGGGTCGACCTGTGGGCCGCGCACATCCTCGCCAATCACGTCGTCCTCGGGTTCGGCGCCGTCCTGCTCGGGGGTACGGCGGTGGCCTTCGTCCTTCAGGAGCTGTGGCCGGTGCTCTCGCAGCAGCGCGTCCTCCATCACGCCCCGCGGCTTCAAGACGCCGCGCTCGAGGGCGCCCTCGCCGCCGTCCTCGCCAAGTACGAGGCCCACGGGGTCCGCCTCCCCGGCCGCCGTCGCCTGTACGTGCGCCTGCTCGACACGCCCGCGCCCACCGCCGCCCTCGAGGGCTTCGTCGAACCGGTCCTGCTGGTCTCGCGCGGGCTCCGCGACCACCTCGACAGCTTCGAGCTCGAGGCCGTCCTCGCCCACGAGCTCGCGCACCTCGTCCAGGGCGGCAACCGACGCTTCCTCTGGGTGTGGGTCATCCGCGCTCTGCAGGCGCCGAACCCCCTCGCGCTGATCATCTTTCGCCTCCTCGTCGAGGCTCGCGAGGCCGCCGCCGACGCCCTCGCCGCCGAGGTCACGCGCAAACCCGCGGTCCTCGCGGCCGCGCTGCTCAAGCTCCGCTCGAGCGCCGCCGCCGAAGCCGACCTCAGCGTGCTCGCCCGCGCCCGCGCGAGCGTCCTGCGCCAGGCCGAGCTCGCGGCCACCCGGCTGCGGGTGCGCACGCTGCTCGACGGGCCCGGCCGCGCTCAGGCGTCGCCGCTCGCCACCATCACCGCCGGGGCGCTCCTCGGCGCCCTGCTGTGGAGCGTCGCATGAGCAGCCCCGCGCCGCGCCGACTCGCGCTCGCCCTGATCTGGACCGCCGCCCTCGGGGCCGGGCTCTACGCAGCCGACCGCTTCCTCCTCGGCACGCGCCAGACCGGCTGGCAGCTCGCGGCCGCCATCGAGGACATCCCGGCGGACGCCGGCCTCGTCCCGACCCCACGGTTCGTCCCCGAGCACCTCGGGTGGCCGCCGCGGGTGATCCTCTACCGCTCAGGCCCCGTGAGTGGCTGCTGGTTGGGGCTCGCCGGCCCCGGCGACACCGAGCCCCAGGTGTGGATCGGCCGCGGCGACGACCCGCTGCCGGACCCCGTCATCCCCTTCGCGGGCTGCATGGCCTCCCCCCGACGAGACTGCCCGGCGGGCTGGCGCACCCTCTCGGTGGCCGCCGGGGACCGCCCCACCTTCCTGCTCGGCACCGCGCCCCCCGGCGAGATGCGCCGCATCATGAAGGGGCTCGAAGATCACAAAAAGAGAGTCAAATCCGTCAAATAAGCAACATCGCAGTGCAGCGCGATCGGCGCACCCAGCGCTCCACCTACAGCTGCTCCTGGTCGGTGATCAGGCCCATCCGCATGGCGAACCGGATGAGCTTGGAGCGGTTGCGGATCCCGAGCTTGTCCATGAGGTTGGCGCGGTGGGCCATGACGGTCTTGACCGCGACGTCGAGCGCGACCGCGATCTCCTTGTTCGAGAGGCCCTCGGCGACCAGCTTGAGGACCTGCTGCTCGCGTGGGGTCAGGCCGGCATAGGCCTCGTCCTCGCTGGCGGGTTGCGCGTCGCCCAGCGCCCGGGAGACGAGCGTCCCGGCCAGCGTCGGATCGATGTAGGTGCCCCCCCTGGCCACCGCGCGCAGCGCGCTCACGAGCTCCTCGCCGCGAGCCGACTTGAGGATGTAGCCGTTCGCGCCGGCCTCGAGCGCCCGGCGCAGGATGACCGACTCGGCGTGCTGGGTGAGGACCAGGATCGGGACCCGGGACTCCCGACGCCGCAGCTCGATGATGGTCTCGAGCCCGCCGAGTCCCTCCATCGACAGGTCCAGCAGCAGCAGGTCCGGCCGCGTGCGCTCGACCAGCGCGATCGCCTGGTGGCCGTCGCCAGCCTCGCCCACGACCTCGATCGGCAGCGTCTCCTGCTCCTCGAGGAAGGACCGCAGCCCGACCCGCAGGACGACGTGGTCGTCGGCGATGACGATGCGCGCCTTGCCGTTCATATGACCTCCTCCTGAAGCGGTCCCGGCTCGTCCGCGAGCCCATTGCTCGGGACGGTGACCGCGACGGCCGTCCCCTCTCCGGGGCGCGACGTGATCGTGAGGGTCCCGCCCAAGAGGCGGGTGCGCTCGTGCATCCCCAAGATGCCCAGCCCGCGCTCGTCGCCGCCGGGGCGCGCGGCCTTGTCCTCCGCGAAGCCGGCGCCGTCGTCCTCGATGATGAGCGACACCTGATCGGCCTCGTAGGCGAGCGTGACGAAGACCTGCTCGGCGTGGGCGTGCTGGACGACGTTGTTGAGGCACTCCTGGAAGATCCGCAGCAGCGCGACCGACAGGTAGTAGCCGAGCGGCCGCTCGTCGCCGTCGATCGACAGCGCCCCGCGGATCGCGTGCTCGCGCCCGAGGCGCTCGAGGTGCCACTGCAGGGTCGCGACGAAGCCCATGCTGTCGAGCACCGTGAGGCGGAGATCGAGCAGGATCGCGCGGGTGGTCCGCAGCGCTCCCGCCGCGCGGGCCTCGAGCGCCGCCACCGCGGCGCGCTCGGCCGGCTGGTCGAGGCGGAGGGCGTAGCGCTCGAGCTCCAGGCGCAGCGCCGCGAGGTCCTGCGCGACCGTGTCGTGGAGGTCCCGAGCGATGCGCGCGCGCTCCTCCTCCTGGGCGTCGAGGACCCCGCGGAGGTAGCGCTCCTGCTGCTTCTGCACGAGGGCCTCGCGGCCACGGAGGATGTGGGCGGTGGCCGTCATGCAGACGTGGAAGAGCAGCGAATGGATCCGCTGCTCGGGGACCTGGAGCTCGTCGGCGCCGCCGCTCAGGACCGCCACGAGGTGGGCTCCGAGCGGCGAGAAGAGGTGCGCGAGGATGTGCGGCTCGGCGGCGCCGACCGCGCGGGTCGCCGTCACGCAGTGGACGACCTCCGCGCCGCCATCGTGGCGCGGCTGCGGCGGGCGCGGCAGCGCCTCCGCGTCGGCGAGGAGCGTCGCCGCCACCTGGGGAGCGATGTCGTCGGCCAGCTCGTAGACCTGGTCGCCCCACGACAGCCGGAGGGCGCCCCGGGTTCGACCGGTGGTGACGAGCAGGTGCTGCAGCCCGGCGCTCAGCACCGCGTCGAGGTCACCGCCCGCCCCCGAGGCCGCGATCTCCTCGAGGGCCTGGAGGTGCCGACGCACCGCCCGGGCCTGGGCGGCGGTGACGCGCCGGTTGTCGTCGAGCGCGGCCATCGCCTCCATCATGCGCCCGCGCCAGTGCTCGAGCGAGCGGGCGAGCGTGCCCACCTCGTCTTTGCCGAACGCCGGCAAGCGGCCGTCCGTGCCGGCCTCGAGGCGGTCGACGGCGCGCCGCAGGCGCACCACCGGCCGCACCACGCTGTGGACCGCGAAGCCGAGAAAGACCACGAAGATGGCGACCACCGCGATGACCATCACGAGCTGCCGCCGCAGGTCGAACGCCGGCGCCAAGGCGGCCGTCTCGGGCTGGTAGACGGCCAGCCCGAGCGGCAGCGTCGGGAGCGGCGCGAAGGACATCACGTGGATGTCCGCGGGCTCCGCGTCGTCCTGCTCGTGGCAGCTGTGGCAGCGGCCCTTGAAGTCGCGCTTGCGCTCGATGGCCTCGACCAGCACGGACTCGTGGTCTCCGCTCTCATAGAGCCCCCGGCGCGCGGTCGACGCGAGGACGATGCCGTTGGCGTCGATCAGCTCGAGATCGGTGACCGCCCCACCGCGGATCTCGGCGACGTCGCGCAGCAGATCGGTGGCGGTCGGCTGGACCACCCCGCCGATCGTGCCGATGACGGCACCCTTGGGGTCGCGCACGGTCTGGAGCGCGACCACCACCGGCCGGTCGCCGACCGGGAGGTGCACCAGCGGCGAGATGACGGGCCGCCCCAGGGTGGCCGCGCGCTCGGCGAGCGCGCGCAGATCGAGCACCTGCTCGAGCTGGCCCGGCCCGCTCGGCAGCACGATGCGCGGCGCGCCTGCCGCGTCGAGGGCGATGGCCCCCTCGCTGAACAACGTCGCGGGATACTCTTGGGCGAGCGCGGCCCGCAGCTCGGCGTCCCGCCCCGGGGCGAGGAAGGGCGCGGCCCGGTGGGTGAGGTGCTCGAGCTCGCCCAGGATGCGGCGCTCGACGAGCCCGCCCACGGTGCGCGCCAGATCGAGGCGCTCGTCGAGCAGACGATCGACCGAGGCGTCGACGAGGCGCCCCGACATCGCCGCCAGGGCGCCGACCAGCGCGCCCCCGCCGAGCAGCAAGAACAGCCAGGCCCGCGCGTACAGCGTGTGCCGCCACCGCGGTCGGCGCGATCGCCGGTTGGTCCCAGCCTCGGACACCTCGCCTCCTGTCTGCAGTGTCCGACCCGGTCGGACGTACGCCACCGATCGGGGTTATTAGCACGAGTCACGCCACGCGTACCCATCGGAACGCGCTCGGCGCGCGTCGCGGCGATCCGCTCGGTGCGCTGCGGTCGTGGGAGGTGAGGCCCGCCGGGAATCCAAACCGGACCGTCTTGGTCGTGATTGCCATATCACACGGTTCGTCGCACATTGCAGTGCAATATGACGCTGTGAAAAAGCCGCACGACACGCCCATGAGGCTATGCTAGCGTGCGCCTGCGGCTCTTATCGAGGGAGGAGACGCATGACTGTTAAGTCGGGTAGTCCCGCAGTGCGAGATGCATTTAGCTTTGCGGGTGGTGTGGCAGGGCTCGTGGTGTTCCTGACGATGGTGCTCGACGCGGCGCTCGCCTACGGCGGGTCCGCGGGGATCGCGATCGTCCACGGTCTGGGTCTCGGTGCGCCGGCCGAGGCGTTCGGCAGCCGGATCATCATCTGGATCGGCATGCTGTTGGGTGCGCTGGCGACGGCGGCCTTGCTGATCATCTTGGGGGCCGTCGTCGGCGCCCTGGTCTATGGGCTCGTCGGGCGTCGCTTCGCGAACGCAGCCGCGGCAGAGGAGGAGCGACGGTGACGCGAGCACTCATCACCACCGCCGCCCTGGTGTGGGCGGTCCTCATGACGGCCGGCCGGGCGAGCGCGCTCGAGCCGTGGACGGACGACCACGGGTGCATCCAGTGCCACGCGAACGTGGTCGAGCTCCGCAAGGCCTCCGGCGACGTCCACAAGGACCTCAGCTGCAACGACTGCCACGTCGGCCGCGGCAACCCCCACGACACGCCGGTGCTGGGCGATCTGCAGCCGTTCGCGGACAAGCTCGCGGGCAAGACGCGGATGCGCGCCGGGGTGCTCGCGGCCTGCAACAAGTGCCACGAGGAGCAGGTGACCCCCTGGTCGGAGTCGGTCCACGGCCCGCTGACCAAGGCCGAAGTCCACGGCACCCAGCCGGACTGCCTCACCTGCCATGGTGCAGCGCACCAAATGGCGTGGAGCTTCAACAGCAAGCGCGAGATCGTGATGCAGTGCGCGAGCTGCCACGCGTTCGCCGGGGACAAGGACAAGCCGGCGACCAGCCCGTTCGTCGTCGACACCTACCGCGACACGATCCACGGTCGACTCCTGCACCTCGGCAACGAGAACGCGGCGTCATGCACCGACTGCCACGGCGCGCACGGCGTGTTCGCCGCGGACGACCCCCGCTCGACGGTCTTCCCCGGCACCCGCCAGGAGACCTGTGGGAAGTGCCACAGCGGCGCGACCGAGTCCTTCTCGGCGGCGGTGTCCCACGAGCCGCCGAAGGTCGACCACGACACCTGGGCGTGGATCTTCACGCTGTTCTTCTCGCTGCTGACCTTCGGGACGATCGGCCTGTTGGTCGTCCACGTGCTCCTCGACCTCTTTCGCTCGCTACGCCCCGGCGCACACGCGCGGGAGGACGCGCTCCGGACGGCGTCGGTGCGCCGCGATGACGAGGTGCAGCGGTTCGACATCCACGCGCGCATCCAGCACTGGGGCATGATGCTGTCGTTCACGACCCTGGTCGTGACCGGCTTCCCGCTCAAGGCGGCGGCGGTGGGCCAGTCCACCGGCTTCATGCGCGCCCTCGGGGGCGCGGAGGTGGTGGGCGCGATCCACCGCGTCGCCGGCGCGCTGCTCATCGCGGTGGCGCTCTACCACCTCGTCTATCTCATCGTGGGCCTGAAGCGGAAGACGCTGAAGCTGACGATGATCCCGGGGCTCAAGGATGCACGCGACATCGTAGGGAACATCTCGTTTCTGCTCGGGCTGAGGAAGGAGCGGCCGAAGTTCGGCCGGTTCACCTACTTCGAGAAGTTCGACTACTGGGCCGTGTTCTGGGGAATGCTCATCATGGGCATCTCCGGCCTGATGCTGTGGTTCCCCGTCGCCACGTCGGCGGTCCTGCCCGGTGAGGCGCTGGAGCTCGGGCGCATCGCGCACTCCGACGAGGCGCTCCTAGCGGCGCTCGCGATCTTCCTGTGGCACTTCTACAACGTGCATCTGAGGCCCACCATCTTCCCGATGAGCTGGGTGTGGTTGACCGGGCGGATCAGCGTCGAGGCGCTCTATCACGAGCACCGCGAGGAATACATCGCGCGCTTTGGCGACGTCCCGCCGGTCGGGCTGACGGCGGAGCGCCCCTGGCATCGCCGCGCGGCGTGGTCCGCCATCGGCCTCATCGCGGTGATCAGCATCGCCGTGGGCGTGGCGTTCTCGGACATGGGCGCCCTCGAGAAGAGGATCGAGGCGCTGTCGTCGCCGCCGCCGGCGCCGGTCGGGACCATCGTCCCCGCGATGCACTCCAAGGTGCCGGCGCTGCCCGCGGTGAGCCGGCCCGCCGACCCGTTCGGGGACTGCCTGACCTGCCACGAGCGCAAGGTCTTCGACGAGGGCGACAAGTTCCCTCACACCGACCACCTCGATGACTACTTCGAGGACGAGGTGAAGGACCCGAAGTGCAGCCTCTGCCACCAGCAGGCCTGGCACGACACCAAGCCGGTCATCCTGAAGGTCTGCTACCAATGCCACGACGCGGGTGAGAACGGGCTGCCGGAGGAGGCGGACGGCGCGAAGGTCGACGAGAAGATCGCCCCACAGCCCGCCGACGCCCCCGAGCCCACCGACGCTCCCGAGCCCACCGACGCCCCGGCGCCGGCGGACGCCCCGGCGCCAGCGGACGCCCCGGCGCCAGCGGACGCCCCGGCGCCAGCGGACGCCCCAGCGCCAGCGGACGCCCCGGCGCCAGCGGACGCCCCGGCGCCAGCGGACGCTCCGGCGCCGACCGACGCTCCGGCGCCGACCCCCGCGCCTGCACCCGCCCCGGCCCCCGCCGGCGAGTAGCGGCGACGCTTGACGCGCGCGCCCGATCGGCCTCAGAACGAGGTCGATCGGGCGTTTCGCGTCGTGGCGTAGCCCGCACTGAGGCCCCATGACCGCCGCTGTCCTGGCGATCTTCGCCCTGACCTACGTCCTGATCGCGCTGCGCCGGCTCCGGGTGCTGCCGATCGGGCGCGCCGCCGGGGCCATGCTGGGCGCGACGCTGATGCTCGTCAGCGGCGCGATCACCCCCGACGCGGCGTACCGGGCGGTCGACCACGACACCCTCGTGCTGCTGTTCGGGATGATGGTCATCACCGCGCGGCTCGCGGACGCCGGCTTCTTCGACGTGGCGAGCGCCGCGGTCCTCCGCGTGACGTTGACCCCCACCCGGCTGCTCGTGGCGGTGTCGCTGCTCTCCGGGCTGATGGCGGCGTTCATGGTCAACGACACCGTCTGCCTCTTCCTGACGCCGATCGTCGTCGCGGCCTGCCTGCGCGGGGGGCTCCCGATGGGGCCGTACCTGCTCGCGGTGGCGACGTCGGCCAACCTCGGGAGCGCCGCGACCCTGGTGGGCAACCCCCAGAACATGCTGATCGGCAGCATGAGCGGGCTGCCCTTCGGCACCTTCCTCGCCCACGCCGGCCCGGCGGCCGCCGCCGCGCTGGTCATGAACACCGGGCTCCTGCTGCTGTACTACCGCCGCCGCCTCCCGGCCGGCCCGACCGCGCTCGCCCCACGCGGCCCCACCGTCCGCCGCCGCCAGCTCGCCCTCCCCTTGGCGACCCTCGGCGGCGTCATCCTGGCGTTCTTCCTTGGCGCCCACCTCGGGGTCGCGACCCTGGCGGGGGCCGCGTTCCTGATCGTGACCCAGCGGCGCGACGCGACCGCGACCTTCGCGCGGGTGGATTGGCCGCTGCTCGTGTTCTTCGCCGGCCTGTTCGTCGTGGTCGCCGCCCTCCGCGACACCGGCCTGGTCGCCGACGCCTGGACGTGGGCCGCCCCCGGCCTCGGCCTCGATGATCTCGGGGGGATCGCGGGCTTCACCGGGTTCACGGCGCTGGGCTCGAACGTCGTGTCGAACGTCCCGATGGTGCTCCTGACCGGGCCCTACCTGCCCGCGCTCGGCCACGCCGAGCTCGGCTGGGTGCTGCTCGCCTACGTGACGACGGTCGCCGGCAACCTGACCCTGGTCGGCTCCGTCGCCAACATCATCGTGGCCGAGCGCGCCGCCGATCACTACGAGCTCGGCTTCTTCGAGTACCTCCGCTTCGGCCTCGTCTCGACGCTCCTCGCGTTGGGGCTGGGTGTCCCCCTGATCGTCGCGAGCTTCTGATCCAGCCGGCTGGCTGCACACCTTCGAGGCGCACCCCGGGCGCAGGGGCGGTCAGTCGGCGGCGGTGACGTCGGCGGCGGGAGCGTCGGGAGCGTCGCCGTCGGGAGCGTCGCCGTCGGGAGCGTCACCGTCCGCGACGTCCGCGTCGCCGACGCTGGACGCGGTGCCGCCGAGGCAGCGCGCGTCGGCCTGATCCCACAGCCCGCCGAACTGCTCGCAGTCCGGGACACCGTCGTCGTCGAGGTCCGGCCCCTTCTCCGCGCTCTGCCCTGTCCCGTCGGGGGCGGGCGTGTGCGTGTCCAAGGCGGCGAGGTCCCCTTGTGCGGGGTGCGGCGTCGGGCTCGAGGTGCATGCGCCCAGGGCGGCGGTCAGGGCTACGGCGACGGCTGTGAGGCGTCTCACGCTGGACCTCGGCGGAGGCGGCGCGCCTGAAAGGCGTCCAGGCCGGCGGAGGGGCGAAGATCGAGCCGCTCCTCCTCCACGAAGCCTAGGGGCAGCGGCGGCGTCCCCTCGGCGCGAGCGAAGCTGCACACCGCCCAGACCAGCGCGCCACCTGGAGCGACGAGCTGCGCGGCGTTGGAGATGAGTCGCGCCTGCAGGGCCGTCAGCGACGCGAGGTCGGCCGACGTCCGACGCCAGGCGATCTCCGGGTGGCGGCGCAGGGTCCCGAGGCCGGTGCACGGGGCGTCGACGAGGACCAGATCGAAGGCCCCAACCTCCGGGGGCCGCGCGGCCAGATCGGCGACCCGCGTCGTGATCCGCTCGGCGAGCCCGAGGTTGCGCGCCAGGGCGTTCAGCGCGTCGAGCTTCGACCCGCTCAGATCGAGCGCCATCACCTCGGCCCCGCGATCGGCGAGCGCCGTCGCCTTCAGCCCGCGCCCGGCGCAGAGGTCGGCCACGCGGCGGCCGGCGACGTCCCCGAGCAGCTCGACCACCGCGAGGCTCGCTGGGTCCTGCGGTACGAAGAGGCCGTCCATGAAGGCCTTGGTGGCGAACGGATCGCCGGGGCCGGTCACGACGAGGGTGTGGTGCGGCCCAGGCGCTGCGGTGAACCCCTCGGCGGCGAGGGCCACCGCGCAGGCGTCCGCGCCCCCCTTGCCGAGGGTCGGCCGGATCGTCGTCGGCGCCCGCTCGCGCAGGGCCATCCCCTCGGCCTCGGCGTCGGCGCCGTAGGCCTTGACGAGCTCGCGCACCACCCAGTCCGGCAGGCTCGCGCGGACCCCGAGGGACGCCACGTCGGCGCCGCTCGGCAGCTGCTCGCCGAGCGCGGCGACCTTGCGCAGGACGCCGTTGAGGAGCCCGGTGAGGCGACCGGCGCCGATCTGGCGGGCGGCGTCCTGGGTGGCGCTGACGGCGATCGGGGCCGGGATGCGATCGAGCATCAGGATCTGGTAGGCCCCCAGGCGCAAGAGCACCCGGGCCATCGGCTCGAGCTTCGTTAGCCCCTGACGGACGAGGGGTCCGAGGGTGTGATCGAGCCGCCGCTCCTGGCGCAGCACCCCGTAGACGAGCTCGGTGGCGAGCCCGCGCTCGCGCGGGTCGGCCACCCGGGCGCTGCCCAGCTCGCGCGCGAGCAGCTCAGGCGCACGCGAGCCGCGATCCGACTCGACGGACTCCAGCACCCGCGCCGCGATCGCTCGCGCGCCTGGCGCCCTCCTGGGGATCTGCTTGACTCGTTCACCCACAGCGGCGGACGATACGCGGCCGTTTGGCCTGCCGTAAAGCCACAACGGTCAGGTCGTCGCATCCGCCGCCGCCAGGAGTCTCGTGTCCCCTCGCGTCAAGCGACTCATCCCGTGGGTCCTCTCGCTCAGCATCGTCGGGTTCCTCTTCCTGACGACCGACATCGACGCCGTCGGGGCCGCGCTCGCGCGCGCCGATTGGCCGCGCCTCGTCGGCGCGATGGCGCTCGTGACCCTCGCCGCCTACCTCGTGGACTCGTTCACCCTGGTGGCGCTGTTTCGGCGCTTCGTCGGGCGCGTCGGCGTCCGAGAGGTCCTGCGCATCAAGGGCGTGAGCTACTTCCTCAACGCCATCAACTACAGCCTCGCCATGGGCGGGATGGCCTGGATCCTCCACAAGAAGCGCGACATCCCGTTCCTCGAGACCTTCTCGAGCCTGTTCTGGCTCTTCTTCGTCGACATCATCGCGCTCTCGAGCCTCATCACCCTCGGCCTCGCGCTGGGACCGGACGCTATCGGTGACTCCCAGGCCGTCGCGCGGATCCCCTACATCGTGCTCGTGATCTGGGGGATCATCGGCGGGAGCCTGGTCTACTGGAACGGCGGCTTCGACTTCTTCGTCCTCGGGCGCCTCCGCAGCTGGCGCGTCTTCGACACCTTCCGGCGCGCGAGGCTGCGGGACTACCCCCCGATGGTCGCCATGCGCGCCTGCTTCATCATGGTCTACGTGCTGATGCACTGGGCGATCCTGCCGGCCTTCGGCGTCGAGATCGACCTCGGCCACCTGCTCCTCTACGCGCCGCTGATCGCCTTCGTGCAGGTGATCCCGGCGACGATCAGCGGGCTCGGAGCGGTCCAGGGCGTCATGGTCGCGCTGTTCACCCCCCACGTCCCCCCTGGGGCGGGCGGGAGCGCCGCGATCCTCGCCTACTCCACCGTCATCGGGCCGCTCATGATGGTGATGCGCCTGGGCATCGGCTACATCTTCGTGGCGAGCGTCGCCAAGGACCTCGTCCCGACCAAGGAGCAGGTCGAGGCCGCGCGCCAGGTCGCCGAGTCCGAGTAGCGCCCCCGGTCGCTCGAGCTCAGAGAGTTCTCAGTTCGGTCCCGGCGGAGGCGGAGCGCCGAAGGCGGACGGCGACAGCGCGACCACCAGGGTGCCGCGGGCACAGGTCGTCAGGCTGTCATCGAGGCTGCCCTGGATCTGCCAGGTCGCGTTGACGCGCCGGGCGCGGGCGTCGCGGACGGCGGCGTCGAGCGCCTGCATCGCCGCGTCCTCGGGGCCGGCGCCGGCGAACAGCACGCGATGCCAGATCCCGTCTAGGCGGACCTCGAACGGCGGGCAGTCGCACGCGGCGGGGTTGTAGCGCAGCGTGAAGCTGGGTTGGTCGCGCGCGGCGGCGACGCGCGCCCGCACGGCGACGGCCCAGGCGTGCGCCGGGTCGGCGCTGGGATCGACGCGCTCGGGGCCGCCGGCGCAGGCGACGAGCGCCGCGGCGACGAGGGCGAACAGCAGCGGGCGGTGTGCGGTCATGGGACGTAGATCACGAGCACGACGATCAACGCCCAGACCGCCAGGTTGGCAAGGAAGAGCTTGTCGGCCAGCATCAGATCGGTCGGGCTCCGCCCCTCCTCGGCGCGGTTCGTCAGCTGGTTGAAGCGCCACAGACCGACGGCGACCGAGGGGATCGTCCACGCGAGGTCCTGCGGGTGGAAGAGCCGACCGGCGTGCTGCCCGAGCACGGTGTAGGCGGTGTAGGCCGCCACCGTCGCGAAGCCAGAGGCGAGCATCGCGTGCCGCACGTGGGCGAGGCGATAGCGGTCGAGCACCTTGCGCTGCTTGCCGGCGCGGTGACCGGCCTGGAGCAGCTCGTGCTTGCGCTTGCCGAGCCCGAGGTAGAGCGCGAGGACGAAGGTCACCCCGAGGATCCACGGGGTGATGGGCACGCCGATCGCGACGCCACCGCCGAGCAGGCGCAGCAAGAACCCGCTGGCGATGCTCATCACGTCCACGAACGGGACGTGCTTGAACGAGAACGAGTAGCCGACGTTGAGCGTGAAGTACGCCAGGCCGATGGCCGCGAAGTCGGTCGAGACCAGGAAGCTCGCGACGACGGTGCCGAGGAGGATCCCCGACAGGGCGAAGCGGGCGAGCGGGAGCGGCAGCCGCCCCGAGGCGATGGGCCGGTTGCGCTTGGTGGGGTGGAGCCGATCCCCCTCGACGTCGACGACGTCGTTGAGGATGTAGACGCAGCCCGACAGCGCGCTGAACAGGCCGAACGCCACCGCCGCGCGCAGGAAATCCTGACCGAACAGGGCGCGCTCGGCGAAGACGAGCGGCGCGAGCACGAAGAGATTCTTCACCCACTGATGCGGCCGCATCGCGCGGAGGATCTGGAGCGGCATCACGGCCGCACCTCTCCGCAACGCACCCAAGTCACGCTACGGCCGCCCTGCCCCGCAGCGACTGATCCGGCCGGGCAGCGCGGCGGCATGCCTCCCGCACTGCAACATGATGTCACCGAACGCCCAGCCACCGCGGCTCACTTGTCCTGGACCAGGTCGACCCGGTAGCGAGCGTAGTGGGTCTTGAGCTGCTCGAGGTAGGTCGCGCGGGCGGCGGCGACCGCCTCCATCTCGCGCAGCACGTCCTTGTAGCCGCTCTCGAGGTTCTCCTCGGTGAGCTCGTCGGCGTACTTGGTGAAGACGGCGAGCGCCTTCTCGACGGCGCCGACCATGCCCGCGTGGATGCGCGCGAGCTCGCCGGCGCCGGCGGGCATCTTCGCCGTGGCGGCGACGTAGGCGCCGAGCGCGGCGACGACCTGGGTCTGGAGCGCCTCCTTGTAGGCCTTGAGGTCCTTGAGCTCGTTGGCCTTCTTCCAGGCGTCGAGGAACGTCGTCTTGAGCGCGTCGACCTCGGGGACCGCCGCCGAGTAGGTCTTGATGATCTGCTGCTCCGCGGCGATCTCGCGCTCGAGCTCGGAGGGCCCGTTGATGAGGTCGCAGCCCGCGGTGGCGGTGACGGCGACGAGCAGGGCGAAGGCGATGCGGATCCGGTTCATGCGGGGTCGGCTCGGGGGCGTTCGGGGAGTGGAAGATAGCCGAGCGTTGGGCTCGCGTAAACGGGCGGCGCGCCGGGCGGCGCCGGTGCGCGGGGCCGCGGCGCTCATATCTTGCGGTAGATGGTCCGGGTAGCGATGCCGAGGAGCTGGGCGGCGAGCTTCTTGTCGCCCCGGGTGGCGACGAGGGTCTCGCGGATGACCATCCGCTCGATGTCGTCGAGGGGGGTGCCGATCGGGACGATGAGGTGGCGGCGCTCGGGATCCCCCTCGCGGATGTGCGGCGGGAGATCGTCGGCGGTGATGGTGTCGCCGCGACACAGGACGACGGCGCGCTCCATGGCGTTCTCGAGCTCGCGGACGTTGCCCGGCCAGCTCCAGGCGAGGAGCGCCTCGACCGCCTCGCGGGAGATGCCGACCAGCTCCTTGTTGTTCTTGCCGGCGTAGAGCGTGAGGAAGTAGTGGGCCAGCAGCGGGATGTCGTCTTTGCGCTCGCGGAGCGGGGGGAGGCCGATCGAGATGACGTTGAGGCGGTAGAAGAGATCCTCGCGGAAGCGGCCGGCGTCCACCTGGGCCTTGAGGTCCTTGTTGGTGGCGGCGACGATGCGGGTGTCGACGCGGAGCGTCTGGGTGCCCCCGACGCGCTCGAACTCGCCCTCCTGCAGCACGCGCAGGAGCTTCACCTGGACCTGGGGGCTCATCTCGCCGAGCTCGTCGAGAAAGAGCGTGCCGTGGTCGGCGAGCTCGAAGCGGCCCTGGCGGCGCGCGGTGGCGCCGGTGAACGAGCCCTTCTCGTGACCGAAGAGCTCGGCCTCGAGCAGGGTCTCCGGCAGCGCGGCGCAGTTGAGCGCGATGAACGGCCGGTTCGCGCGGGTCGAGGCGTTGTGGATGGCTCGCGCGAACAGCTCCTTGCCGGTGCCGCTCTCGCCGAGCAGCAGCACGGTCGCGTTCGACGGGGCGACCTGCCGCACCATGTCCATGGTCTGGCGCATGGCGAGGGAGTTGCCGATGATCGACCGGTCGCGGCGGGAGTCCTGGAGCTCGGCCTTGAGCGCGAGGTTCTCCATCACGAGCGACTGCTGGTCGAGGGCGCGGCGCACGGCCTTGACGATCTGGATGCGCTTGAAGGGCTTGGTGACGAAGTCCCAGGCCCCCTCCTTCATCGCCTCGACCGCGGTCTCGACGGTGCCGAAGGCGGTCATCAGGATGAGCTCGGTCTCCGGAGACACCGCCCGCGCGGCGCGCAGCAGCTCGATGCCGCTCAGCCCGGGCATCATGAGATCGGTGAGGCAGACGCTGATGCGCCGACGCCGCAGCACCTCGAGGGCCTCCTTGCCGTCGGCGGCGGCCACGACCTCGATGCGCTCGCGATTGAAGATGCGCTCGAGAGACTCGAGGTTGGCGCGATCGTCGTCGACGATCAGCAGCGTCTGCGGGAGGACCGACATGCTCTTGGACTCCTTGTCAGAGCGTTGACATCCTGACAACCCGAGTTGTCACGATGGCAATCCCGACAAGGACCCAACCCGCAAAAAAATGTGAATCGATCGCCCGGGGTGCGCGTCGCAGCACCTGCGTTTCCCCCTCTCCTGCGTGCGGAGGCTGACCCCGATGTGGCGATACGCGAGTCTTCTGGCCGGTGGCCTTCTCATCTTCGCGGGCGGCTGCTCGTCCGATCTCAACTTCGACAAGGACCTCGAGGACATGGTGTGCGACAGCACGGGCTGTTGGCATTGTGACGGGGGCGACTGCGGCGAGTATCGGTGCGACGAGACGCACCAGTGCCCGATCCACACCTTCTGCTCGGCCGACCGGCGCTGCCTGCCGGACGACGGCTCGAGCCAGACCACCTGGTGCACCCGGCACGAGGACTGCGACTACGGCCAGATCTGCACCCTCGACGGGCGGTGCGTGACGAGCCCCGGCGGCGGCGCCGACACCTACGGCGGCACCGACACCTACGGCGGCGGCGGTACGGACACCTACGGCGGCGGCGGTGAAGACACCTACAGCGGCGGAGGCGACACCGCCGGCGCTGAAGACACCACCGGCGGTGGCGGCGACACCACCGGCGGCGGCGACGTCGGGCTCCCCGACCACCCCGACGACGCCTGCGGCCAGAGCAAGGACTGCGGCGTGGACGGCGTGTGCCTCAACGGCGGCTGCTACTTCCCGTGCGCGCTCGACAGCAGCTGCCCGCCGGGCCAGGAGTGCAACGACGGCCAGTGCTGGCCCCTCGCGGTGCCCGAGAACACCTGCACCTTCAACGGCGAGTGCGGCGGCGGCCACGTGTGCGTCGAGGGCACCTGCTACGAGACCTGCAGCGAGACCCTCGACTGCCCGAGCCACACGAAGTGCGTCGACGGCATCTGCCAGCAGGACACCACCCCGGTGATCCAGTGCAGCGGTCCGGCGTCGTGCGCGGATGGCCAGGGCTGCGTCGACGGCAAGTGCCTCGATCACTGCGGCCCCAACAGCGCCTGCGGCGCGACCGAGGAGTGCATCTACGGCTTCTGCCAGGCGGTCCCGGCCTGCTTCGACACGCAGCAGTGCGGCGGCGCGAACTGCCTCGACGGGCAGTGCCAGGAGTAGCCGGCCCGATCGACTGGCGGTGGCGAGACTAGCCGACAGCCAAGCGCGCCAACAGGGCGTCCGGTTCAACCGGGCGCCCTGTTGGCGTCTGGGTGGGGAAGATCGCCGGGAAGTCAGCCGCCGAGACTCGCTCCCGATCTGGCCGGACGGGACGCCACCGCCCCCCTCCCCCCGCTCAGCTGGGCAGGCCGTCGCGATGGCCCGAGCCAGCGCTCTTTAGTCGGTCCCGGCCCCGGGCAGGTGGGCGGCGAGGAACGCGCTCAGGGCGTGCGCGGCCTCCTTGGGGACGCGGTGGGGGCCGTCGAAGGAGAAGCGCTCCGGCGCGTGGCCAAGGGCCTTCAGCGCGTCGGCGGCCGCCCACGAGCGCTCGGCGGGGATCACGCCGTCCTTGGCGCCCGCGACGAGCAGGATCGGCAGCGCCCGGTCGACCTTTGGGGCGCCCTCGGTGGTGGGGAGGTAGCCCGACAGCGCGACCACGGCGCTCCACAGCTCCGGGTGGTCGGCGGCCGCCTGCAGCGCGACGACCGCCCCCTGGCTGAAGCCGTAGAGGGCTGGCTTGGGCGCGGCGGGGTAGCGTTCGGCGAGCTGGCGCGCCAGGGTCACCAGCTCCGCGACGCGGGCGCGGATCTGAGCCGCCTCGTCGGGGGCGCCGAGCACGTACCAGGCGCGGCCCCCGACGTTGCCGAAGGGGAGCGGCGCGCGCGCGACGATGGTGCGGGTGGGCTGATCGAGGGCCTCGGCCAGGCCGGCGAAGGCGTCCGCGGTGTCGCCGCGACCGTGCAGGGCGATGACCAGCGGCGTGTCGGTCTTCGCGACCGGGGGCTCGACGACGATGTAGGAGATGGGGCCCTCGGGGCTGCCGCTCGTGCGCAGCAGCCCGAGGCGCGGGCGGCTGGGCGCCGCTGGCCGGGCCGGAGCGGGTTTGGCGACGGG
>PHBI01000017.1 GCA_002841945.1 Deltaproteobacteria bacterium HGW-Deltaproteobacteria-14 | reverse complement strand
TCGCGGCCGCGGGGCGGCTCGAGGGCGGCCACGGCCGGCGCCGCCGCGATCGGCGGGCCGTCCGTCGCGCACGGCGGGTCCGGCGGAGGCGGCGCGTCCCCGGGACACCCGCCGAGGATCAGCGCGGTCGCGATCAGCGCGCTCCAGGGGCTCGTGAAACTCGTCATCGCGCGGAGGATAGCGCGGCAGGGGCGCGCCCGCAGCCCCAAGGGGCGCGGCGGCGACCGCCGGTCGGATCGAGGTTCAGATTTGAACGACGATTCATTTTTGCTAAGGTCCCGCCACGCTTGGCCGCGGAGGTTGGGAACATGCGTTGGATCGTCGTGGTGTTGTTGGCGCTGGGGCTCGTCGCATGCGGCTCGGACGGCGACAACGGTGTGGCCGACACGCTCGACACGGTGGCCGACGACACCGGGGCGGTCGACGTCGCCGTCGACACCGAGCCGGCCGACACCACGCCGCCCCTCGAGCCGTGGCAGCACGACGGTCCGATCATGACGGCGGCCGCGGTCGCTCCCGTCGCGCCCTACTTCACCGAGGTGACCGACGCGGTCGGGCTGACGGACTTCTTCCCCGGCGTGGGCCGCGTCCAGGTCGTCGACCTCGACGGCGACGGCCGCGACGACCTCGCCATGCGCCCGACCACGGTGGCCGAGGGCGAGCAGCTCCTGCCCCGCTTCGCCCGCAACGCTGGGGCCGACGGCGACGGTCAGATCCACTTCGAGGACGTGACCGCCGCGAGCGGCATGGCGGACGCCGCGGCGACCACGATGGTCTTCGGTGACATCGACAACGACGGCGACCAGGACGCGTTCACCGCGCTCAGCTTCCGCACCCCGACGGGCAAGCTCGGCGCCTGGCTCAACGACGGCGCCGGCCACTTCACCTACGCCGCCAACGTCGGGATGCTGCCGGCGACCCTCGGCGTCTCCCAGGGCAACACCATCTACAAGGAGGCCGCCGGCCTCGGCCTCGCCGACTTCGACGGCGACGGCGTGCTCGATGTCTATCTCGGGCACTGGTACAGCGGCTCGCCGACGACCGACGGGCAGTACCTGCCGCCGGACGACGAGCTCTACAAGGGGGACGGCGCCGGCAACTGGAGCTTCGTCACGCTCCCCGAGCAGACCGATCCGAAGACCCTCGAGGTCCACCCGAGCTACGTCGGCGTCTCGCGCGCGGCCTACGGGCTCGCCGTCGCGGACTACGACGACGACGGTGACCTCGACATCTTCGTCAACAACTACGGAGCCGGCCGCCCCGCCCTCGACTCCGAGCCGAGCTACTTCGAGCAGAACTTCCTGTGGCGCAACGACGGCGCCATGACCTTCGTCGACGCGGCCGGCCCCGAGCAGGTCGACGCGACCGCGCGCGGCATCGGCGGCGTCCAGAAGGAGAGCCCGGTCATCATGGACGGCGTCACCTACCCCGGCCCCATCGGCGGCAACGGCTTCGGCTGCCAGTGGGGGGACCTCGACAACGACGGCGACCTGGATCTCGCGATCGGGACCATCGCCCACCCGGACTACCCCCAGAGCGACCGCACGCTGCTCCACTACAACCAGGGCGCCGGCGTCACGCCGCGCTTCACCGAGGAGAGCGCCGCGCGCGGCCTCGAGTACTATGAGGACGAGCTGCACCCAGCGCTCGTCGACGTGGACGGCGACGGCCGCCTCGACTTCGCGATGAGCCGCCTGCGCGGCGGCTCGAAGTGGGAGTTCTACTTCCAGCAGGCGGATCAGAACTTCCACAAGGCCACCTGGGCCGAGTCCGGCGTCGACATCGAGCGCCCCGGCCCGACCGTGTGGCTCGACTACGACGGCGACGGCGATCTCGACTTCTTCATGGGCCAGGCCAGCGGGCGCCTCTTCCGCAACAACAACGGCCAGCAGAACCACTGGCTCGTGCTCAGGCTGGTCGCGACGGCGCCGAAGGACGCCACCGGCGCCCGTGTGACGCTCGTGACCTCGGTCGGCACCCAGACCCGCGAGGTCACGAGCGGCCACGGCCACTACAACACCCAGTTCACCCGCAACGTCCACTTCGGCCTCGGCGGCGACTCCGGCGCCGCCGACGTCACCATCCGCTGGCCCAACGGCGAGGTGCAGACCCTCGGTGCCGTGAAGGCTGACGTCACCCTGCGCGTGACCCAGGGCGGGGCGGTGGAGCTCCTGTGACCTCCGTGGTCAAGACAGAGCGTCGAGGCACACGCGGAGCCTGAGCCCGCGGCGCTCCTGCGCCGAAGTGACCAGTTTCGCCGCCGCCTGGCCCGCTTCGCGTTTGGCCAGGCGGCCCTTTCGGTCCGGCCCGGGGGGCTCAGAGGCCGAGGCGGGCCATCACCGGCAGGTGGTCGCTGCCCATGAACGGCAGCGGCATCGACGGCGACATCACCTCGATCTCCTTCGACACGTAGATGTGGTCGAAGGCCTTGTCGGGGTTGCTGGCCGGCCAGCTCGGGTGCGGGTCGTCGCCGCCGGCGTTGCGCAAGAACGTCGCGAGCTGGCGCAGATCCTCGTCCATCGCCTCGGCCGCCAGGTCCCCGAGCACCATCAGCGGAGACGCCTGGGTCTGGGCGTGGCGCAGCAGCGCCGGGATCTGCACGCCGCGGTCGATGGGGTTGCGGCTCAGCTGGGTGACCAGCACGCTCACCGGGCCCTTCGGCGTGACCACCGTCCCCGACAGGATGCAGCGCTGCGTGTCCTGGCGCTTGGGCAGCCGGTGGCGCGTCCAGGGGCCGAGCGGGAAGCGCGAGAGCAGCGCGATGCCGAACCCGGGCTTGTCGTCCGCGGTCGGGGCCGGGCGCGTCTCGGGCGGGTTGGTCCCGCTCCGGACCGTCAGCGCCGCCGCGAAGCGGTGGTGGTTCAGCCCGCTCATCCGCGACAGGAGCTGCGCCTGGTTCCCCGGTTCACCCTCGAACCAGTCGTTGCCGACCTCTTGGACAGCGACGACGTCGGCTTCGCCGAGGATCCCGGCCACCGTCTCGAGATCGCTCTCGAGGCCGAGCCGGATATTGTAGGTCATGACGGAGAATTCCATCGAGCACTCCTGCGGCATGTAGGAATACCCTGGATGCCCTCCCACGACAACAGCCGTGCGGTGCCCGTCGTCACCTACCCGACCCGCGGCCCATCGAGGGGCAGCTCGATGACGAACGCCGTCCCCCGCCCATCGGCGAGCGGGCTCACGGCCTCGATGCTGCCGCCGTGCTCGACGACGATCTCGCGGGTCAGCGCCAGCCCGAGCCCGGTGCCGTGCGACTTGCCGGTGACGAAGGGCTCGAAGATCCGCTCGCGCAGCGCGTCGTCGATGCCCGGGCCGTTGTCCGCGATGCGCACCCGCACGCCGCCGCCCGGGCGCGGCTCGAGGCTGACCTCCAGCTCCCGCGGACCGTCGACCCCGCGCAGCGCCTCGATCGCGTTGCGCGAGATGTTCAGGATCGCCTGGCGCAGCTGGTCGGCGTCCGCCCGCACCGGCGGCGGGCCGCCCTCGAGGCTCGGCACGATCCCCCGCGACGTCAGCTGGACCCCCGCCTCCTTCACCTCGTGCTGCAGAAACGTCAGGAACTGCCCGAGCAGCGCTCCGACGTCCACGCTGGCGAGATCCGGCCGCGGCAGCCGCGCGAACTGCAGGTACTCCTCGGTGATCGACTTGAGCCGCTGCACCTCGCGGATGATCGCCCCGAGCGACGCCTTCGCCTCGCCCGCGTCCTCGAGGTCCTCGAGCTCCTCCTCGAGCAGCTCCGCGTTGAGCCCGATCGACGACAGGGGGTTGCGCACCTCGTGGGTGATCTGCGCCGCGAGCTTGCCGATCACCGCCAGCCGGTCCGAGCGCAGGAGCTCCTCGCGCTGCCGCTCGAGCTCGACGTCGCGCTTCATCAGCGACTCGGCCATGGTGTTGAACTCGACCGCCAGCTGGCCGATCTCGTCGCCGGTCGTGACCCGCACCCGCTCGTGGTAGTCCCCCGCCGCGATGCGCCGCGCGCTCTCGCGCAGGTGCCGGATCGGGCGCAGCGTCAGCTGGCTCATCCACAACATGAGCAGCGACAGGATCAGCGCCACGCTCGCGATGATGATGACCGCCAACGACGTCGTCCGCTCGTCCTCCTCCGCGCGCTGATCGATCGCCCGGATCGGCCCCGACAACGCCCGCACGGTGTCTCCGAGCTCACGATTGATGCGACGCAACACGCGGACACTCAGGCGCGTCTCATCTGATTTTACGTCGAGTTCTCCGACGCTCGCCTTCTTGAGTGTGCGTCGCACAAGGCGGTCGTAGAGCTCGTCGTTCGGGAGCTCGCCGCGGTCGCCGTCGATGAGCAGCTTGGCGCCGCCCTCTCCGGTGAGCATGTCGAGCAGATCGCGCCCTTCGATGAAGCGCCGCATGCGCACCGCGATGAGGCCGAGCTCCGCCCGATCCTCCTCGGCGAGGGCGTCCTCGGCCTGGGCGAGGTTCTCGAGGCGCTTGGCGGCGAGGTCGAGCCCCTGGGGCCCGCCGAAGGGCTCGAGGGACGGCAGCACCTGCTGGAGCCACGTCGCGTCGCTCGGGCGCTTGAAGGCGAAGAGCTCCTCAGCGGACTTCAGCTGCCGCGACAGCGCCTTCATCTGGTTCGAGACCGGGATGACCTCTTTCCAGACGACGGTCACCGAGCGCCGCAGGCTGCTCATCTTGTAGAGCGTGTAGGCGCAGGTGGCGCCGAACGCGATGATGACGACGGCGAACCCGAGAAAGATCCGCGTCGAGACCGAGAGGCGCACCGCTACTCGGCGGCGCTCGACGGCTGCCAGCGCAGGATCGGCTGACGCACCGCGCGGGTCTCGTCGAGGCGGCCGATCAGCGGCAGGTGGGGCGCGGTGAGGATCGGCTCGGGATCGAGCCGGGCCTGCTCGTCGATGCGCTCGAGGGCGGCGACGAAGCGGTCGAGGGTCTGGAGGCTCTCGGTCTCCGTCGGCTCGATCATGATGGCGTTGTGGACGCAGATCGGGAAGAACATCGTCGGCGGGTGGAACCCCTCGTCGATCAAGGCCTTCGCGATGTCGCGGGTGCCGACCGGGGTGTCGCGCCGCTGGTACTTGTCGGTCAGCACGACCTCGTGCATGCACGGCCGGTCGTGGACGACGTGGTAGCGGTCGGCGAGGCGCACGCGCAGGTAGTTGGCGTTCAACACCGCCATCTCGCTGGCGAGCTTGAGCCCCTCGCGGCCGAGCTCACGGATGTACGTGTAGGCGCGGACGTGCATCCCGAAGTTGCCGAAGAAGGCCTTCACCCGCCCGATGGACAGCGGGCGATCGCTGGTCAGCGCGAAGGTCCCATCGTCCTGGCGCTCGACCCGCGGGATCGGGAGGTAGGGCGCGAGGGTGTCGTGCACCAGCACCGGCCCCGACCCCGGCCCACCGCCGCCGTGGGGCGTCGCGAAGGTCTTGTGCAGGTTGAGGTGCATCACGTCGACGCCCATGTCGCCGGGGCGCGCGCGCCCGAGCAGCGCGTTCATGTTGGCGCCGTCGCCGTACACGTAGCCGCCCTTGGCGTGCACGATCTCGGCGATCTCCGCGATGTTGGTCTCGAACAGCCCGAGCGTGTTGGGGTTGGTCACCATGATGGCGGCGACGTCCTCGTCCATCGCGCGCGCGACGTCCTCGGGCAGGACGACGCCGCGCTCGGAGCTGACGATGGGGACGGTCTTGTAGCCGTTCATCGCGCAGGTCGCCGGGTTGGTGCCGTGCGCCGTGTCCGGCACGAGGACCTTCTTGCGCGGCGTCCCCTCGGTGTGGGTGAGGTGCTCTTTGATGAGCCGCAGCCCCGTGAACTCCCCCTGGGCGCCGGCGGCCGGCTGCAGGGTCACGGCCGAGAACCCTGTGATCTCCATGAGATAGCGCTCGAGCTCCCAGTAGAGCTGGAGCGCCCCCTGCACCCACGCGGTCGGGGCGAGGGGATGGAGGGCGGCGAAGCCGGGGAACCGCGCGACCTCCTCGTTGATCTTGGGGTTGTACTTCATCGTGCACGAGCCGAGGGGGAAGAACCCGACGTCGATGCCGTAGTTCTGCTGGCTCAGGCGCACGAAGTGACGCACCGCCTCGAGCTCCGACACCTCGGGCCAGCGCGGCGCCGACCTGCGGAGCGCCCCGGCCGGCAGCCCGAGCTCGCCATCGGCGTCGCGGCAGCTCCGCGGCAGGCTGTGCCCCACCCGCCCCGGGGTCGAGGCCTCGAAGATGAGCGGCTCCCGGAACTGCAGCCCACGTGTCGCCAAGTTCGCGCTCACGGTCCCCTCCCGGCCAAAAAACGGAAACGCCCGCGGTGTGCTCACCGCGGGCGTTTCTTAGCGTGTCAGCGGGGCGAAGTCCACGACTCCTCCTCCCCCGCTCCAAGCGACCAGCGCTACTCGGGCGCCCCGTCGTCCACGGGCGCGTCGGTCGGGGGCGCCATGCCCTCGACGCCGGCGTGCGGGTCAGGGGCGGCGCCGGGCGCCGGCTCGGGCAGCTCGGGGAGGAACTTCTCGATCTTGGCGTTCTTCTCGAGGTCGGCGAGGAGCTTGCGGCGCTCGGTGAAGAACTTCTTGTTCTTGAGGCTCTTGACGATCTGGTCCTTCACCTCGTCGAAGGGCTTCTTCCGGTCCTCGCGCTTATCGGTGACCTTGATGATGTGGTAGCCGAAGCGCGTGCGGATCGGCTTGGAGACCTCACCGACCTTCATCGCGAAGGCGGCGTCCTGGAACTCCTTGACCATCCGACCCTCGCCGAAGAAGCCGAGGTCGCCGCCCTTCGGAGCCGTCGGGCCCTCGCTCATCTTCTTGGCGACCTCGCCGAAGTCCTCGCCCTTGGCGAGCATGTCCTGCGCCTGCTTGACCTTCTCCATCGCCTTGGCGTCCTCCTCGGCGGAGGCGTTCTGGGCGAGCTTGATGAGGATGTGGCTGGCGCGGACGCCGGACTTCTCGGTGTAGAAGCGCTCGTTCTTCTCGTAGAACTCCTTGGCGGCGGCGTCGTCGACGGCCATGTCACCCTGCTTCTCGAGCAGCATCTCGAGGGCGCGGCGGTCGCGGATGCGCTCCTCGATGGAGTCCTTGGTGACCCGACCGTGCTTGAGGTAGTTCTCGAACTGCTCGTCGCTCTGGAAGCGCTTCTTGTACTCGTCGAAGCCGGCGGTGATGTCCTCGGCGGGGACGGCGACCCCGGCGGTCTTCACGGCCTGGTCGATGAGCTCCTTCTCGATGAGGCGCTTGAGGATGTTCTGCTCGATGCGCGCGAGGCGGTCGGGCGGGATCTTGGTGCCGCGGGCGGTGATCTTGTCGCGCTCGGCGTAGAACGCCTCGGCGGGGATCTCGGTCCCGTTGACCTTGGCGACAGGACCCGTGATGCGGTCGGGATCACCCGGCGTGGCGACCTCGTCCGGCGTCCCGGGCGTCGGCTCGGCGGTGGCCGCGGGGTCGGCGGTGGCCGCGGGATCGGTGGCGGGCGTGATCGCCCCCTCGGTCGTCGCCGGTGCGGGCGCGGTGTCCTTCTTTCCGCACGCGGTGAGCGACGATACGGACAGGAGTAGGACGAGGGGCAACATCTTGAGGGTCATGGGTCCTCCCAGTTCTCACAGCGCGGTGTCGGAATTCGGGGACACTAGCGGTCTGACTCGCGGCGTACAACGCAAATCAGGCCGCGAGGGTTCAACGGATGTCGAGCTGAGGATGAGGTTGGCGCGGTGCATCGCCCTGGGCGAAGACCTCGACGTTGTCTACCAGCAGCTCGACGAGCTCGCCTCGCAAGCCACCGAGGAGGCTCATGAAGGCGGAGCCGCGGAGCATCTTAGTAAGGAGCACCACGCTGTCAACGGCGTCCTGCTCGCTGGTGCGGCCGCGGAGCGACGTCTGGGCGAGGAGCCCCGTCAGGAGGTGGCCGGCGAGCAGCGTCAGGGTGAGCCTGGCCACGCCGTAGAGCACGTAGTCGCGCCGCGCCGGTTCGTGGGCGTAGAGCGCGGCGAGGACCATGTCCCGCCAGATGTCGGTCTCCTCCGGGCAACGCGCGAGATCGTCGACCCGGCGCCCGGTGAAGAAGTCGATCAAGACCGACCGGACCCGCTCGGTGCGGTCGGCCTCCTCCGGTCGGCCGCCGCCGAGCTGGTCCTCCCGAATCGCCGTCAGGCCGGCGTCGACCCGCTCGGCCACCGCGCGGCAGCTCGCGAAGAAGCGCTGAACGGCGTCGTGCGATGCAGCATCGCGCTCTGGGATGGACCACGCTTCACGAGTTAAAAAGACCTCTTCCGCGCGCGCCTCGGCGTGGTGCGTCGCAAACAGCTGGCGCGCGGGGGCGACCAGGGCCAGGGCGACGCCGGCGACGTCCGTGGCCGCGCGGACGCCGGCGAGGGTCTCCTGGCGCAGCGCCTCCCAGGTCGCGAGGTCGAGGTCCACGCCGGGCCACAGCGGGACCGGGGTCGGCAGCTCGAGCAGCGGCCCCCCCTCGGCGAGGTAGGTCCGCGCGGTCGCCTCGTCGGCGGCGGGCTCCGGCCCGCCCTGGCGCGCCCGGTGCCAGGCGCGACACTCCATCGAATAGCTGACGTCGACGCCGCCGGGCGTGCGGGTGAAGGTGTAGGGGAACTGTCGGCAGATGGTCGGCTTCTGCGCCGACCCCGCGACGCGGTGGATGACGCAGAGCTTGTCCGGGGCGAGGAAGACGCAGCGCCCGTGGCGCATCCCGAGGAGCGTCACGGTCACCCCGCGGGGGTCGACGGTCTCGACCAGCCAGTCGTCCGGGGTGACGTCTTCGGGGAGGTGGGGCGACCAGTCGATCTCCTTGATGCGCTCGATGTCGTCGGGCTTCAGCGGGCCGACGTCGGTGCCGTGGCAGCAGCCGCCGCTGGCGACGCAGCCGTGGCGCAGGCCGGAGGGGTAGCGCAGCGCGGCGGTCGCCGGGTCGACCGGCGTCGTCGCCGGTGCTTGGTGGATCCGCCGCTGGGCCTGGGACCGCGCGGTCTCGAGGAGCTGGTGGGCGTTCAGCATTCGCACCCGCTGCCACACCTCGAAGCGCGGGGCGCCGACCTCGCGGACGAGGGCGTCGGGGGTCAGCGGGCCGTCGGCGAGGGCCTGCATCACGCTGATGGTGAGAGCGTCGACCGGGACGCGGACGCGCCGGACGGCGTCCTCGACGACGAGGCGGCCGCCAAACTTCTTGGCGGTCACGTCCTCGCGCAGCGGTGGCACGGTCGTCTGCGGTGTCCTCACGGCTGCCCCTCCCCGGTGACCAGCACCATGTCGTTGCGATGTACCACCGGGTCGACCCCCGTCCGGTCGAGGAGGTGCGCGATGTCGTCGCTCTTCTTGCCCTGGATCTGCGCGAGGGTCTGGTGGTCGTAGCCGACCAGCCCGCGGGCGATGGGCTCGCCGTCGGGGCCCTCGACGAGCACGCCGTCGCCGGCCGCGAAGGCGCCGTGGACCGCCACGACCCCGATGGGGAGCAGGCTCGAGCCGCGGTCGCGGAGCGCCTTGACGGCGCCGGCGTCGACGACGACCGTGCCCTTGAGGCGTGACAGGAAGGCGATCCAGTGGCGGCGCCGGTCCTTGCGGTGCTCGTTGGCGGCGAAGAGGGTGCCGACGCGCTCGCCGGCGACGATGCGCCCGATGAGCGCGGGGTCGTCGCCGCGGGCGATGACCAGCGGGATCCCGGCCTCGACGGCGATCTCGGCGGACTGGACCTTCGAGATCATGCCGCCGGTCCCGACCGAGCTGCCGGCGGTGCCAGCGACCGCGCGGACGCCGTCGTCGATGGAGGCGACCTCGTGGATCGGGCGGGCGCTCGGGTCGACCCGCGGGTCGGCGGTGTAGAGGGCGTCGATGTCCGACAGCAGGATGACGAGGTCGGCGTCGAGGACGGTCGCGATGGCGGCGGCGAGGCGGTCGTTGTCGCCGAAGCGGAGCTCCTCGGTGGCGACGGTGTCGTTCTCGTTGACGACCGGGACGACGCCGAGCTCGAACAGCTCGTTGAGGGTGTGGCGCACGTTGATGAAGTGGCGGCGCTCGGCGAGGCCCTCGTGGGTGATGAGGATCTGCGCGCAGTGGGCGCCGTGGCGGCCGAAGGCGTTGCGGTAGCGCGCCATCAGATCGACCTGCCCGACGGCGGCGATGGCCTGGACCTTGGCGAGGTCGGACGGGCGCTCGGCGATGTTGAGCCGGACGAGCCCGGAGGCGACCGCGCCGCTGGTCACGATGGCGACCTCGACGCCGCCCTGGCGCAGGCGCTGGACCTCGTCGACGAGGGCGTCGAGGTCGACGCTGGCCAGGGTCGAGCTGCCGAGCTTGACGACGAGACGTCGGATGGGGCCGAGGTCCCGTGCCGGAGTCAGGGGTTCATTCATCTGGACCGCGAACCTCGGAGACTGGACCGGGTGCGTGCGAGTGGGCTCATGGGACGTTCACCACGGAGGGAGCGGAGGGCACGGAGGGGGTCGAGTCGACCGCTGGTAGCGCGCGCCGCCAGCGGTTGTCCGTGGTCTCCGTGCGCTCCGTGGTTCGAGGCAGCGAGGTCAGACCTCTTCGCGGACGATGGAGGCGCCGAGCGCTCGGAGCTTCTCGTCGATGTTGAGGTAGCCGCGGTCGATCTGACGGATGTTGTACATCGTCGACTTGCCCTTGCCGGCGAGGGACGCGATGAGCAGCGCCATGCCGGCGCGCACGTCCGGGCTCTCGAGCTGCGTGCCGTAGAGCTGCGATGGCCCAACGACGACGATGCGGTGGGGATCGCACAGGATGATGCTCGCGCCCATGCCGATGAGAGCGTCGGTGAAGAACATCCGGCCCTCGAACATCTTCTCGAAGAACAGCACCGTGCCCTTGGACTGCGTCGCCACGGTGATGGCGATCGACATGAGGTCGGTCGGGAAGGCCGGCCACGGGGCGTCGTCGATGCGCGGGATGGCGCCGTGGAGGTCTTTGCGCACCTCGAGCGGCTGCTCCGGGGCGACGTGGACGGTGTTGCCTTTGATCTCGGGGTGGACGCCGAGCTTCTTGAAGACGTGGAGGATCATGCGCAGCTCGTCCGGCCGCGCGCCCTCGATGGTGATGTCGGAGTTGGTGACGGCGGCGAGGCCGATGAAGCTGCCGATCTCGAGGTAGTCCGGCCCGATGGTGTGGGTCGTGCCGTGGAGCTGCCGCGAGCCGGTGATGCGCAGGGTGTTGGTGCCGATGCCGCTGATCTCGGCGCCCATCGACACCAGCATGCGGCAGAGCCCCTGCACGTGCGGCTCGCAGGCGGCGTTCATCAGCACGGTCTGCCCGTCGGCGAGCGCGGCGGCCATGATGACGTTCTCGGTGGCGGTCACCGAGGCCTCGTCGAAGAAGACCTCGGTCCCCTTGAGGCGCCCGTTCGCGCGCAGGTCGTAGACCTCGCCGACCTCGAAGGAGGCGCCGAGGGCCTGGAGCCCGAGGAAGTGGGTGTCGAGGCGGCGGCGGCCGATGACGTCGCCGCCTGGGGGCGGGAGCTGCACCTGACCGAGGCGGCCGAGCATCGGGCCGGCGAACAGGATGGAGGCGCGGATGCGGCGCGCGAGCGCCGGGTCGACCTTCGGGCCGACGAGCTCCTCGGCGGTGATCCGCACCGTGTCCGAGGCGAGGCGCTCGACCTTGCAGCCGAGGGCCTCGAGCACCTCGAGCATGACCTGGACGTCAGCGATGTCCGGCAGGTTCTTCAGGATGACCGGCTCGGGGGTCAGCAGGCACGCGGCGAGGACCGGCAAGGCTTCGTTCTTGCTACCTCCCGGCGTGACGGTCCCCTTGAGCGGTCGGCCTCCCTCGATGACGAAACGCTGCATGATTCCCTCCCCGTCCAGCGGTGCGCCGACCATACCCTCGCGGGATCGGGTCGTCGATTGAATCGGTGCGTTCCCTGATCCAACCTGGATCTCGCGCAAATTAACGTCCGTGAGGACGCCCTCCGGGTCGCTCCCGCGGAGTCCGTGGTGGCCGACCATACGCTCTCGCCCGTACCCTCGCTCCACCGCGCCCTCCTCCACCGGCGCCACGCCGGCACCCCGAGAACGAACGCCGAGACGCCGCTATTCGGCGCTGATGACGCCGTCGGCGACGCGGTAGACCCGGGCGTCGGAGGCGACGTGGATGAAGCGCCGGTCCGTCGTCGTGATGAAGACCTGCCCGCCCGCCTGGTCGAGGTAGCTCATGAGCTGGGCGTTGCGCTCCTCGTCGAGCTCGCTCGAGACGTCGTCGAGCAGAAAGACCGGGTAGACCCCGATGGCCTCGTGGATGCGGTGGAGCTCGGCGATCTTGAGCGCGAGCACGAAGGCGCGGTGCTGACCCTGGCTCGCGTAGACCCGGGCCGAGCGCTTGTTGATGTGAAACAGCAGGTCGTCGCTGTGGGGCCCGACCGAGGTGAAGCCGCGGCGCATGTCGGTCGCGCGCGCCTCATCGAGGGCCTGGGCGTAACCCGCCTCGAGCGCCGCCAGGTCAGCGTCCTTCGAGAGCCCCTTGAAGCCCCGGTAGGCGATGCCCCCCTTGAGCGCGCCCGCCGTGATGTGGTCGAAGACCCGGTCGAAGTGCGGCTGAAAGCTCTTGAGGAACTGCAGGCGCCGCTGGACGACGCGGGCGCCGTGCTGCACGAGGGCGTGCTCGAAGGCCTGGATGACGCCGACGTCGAGCCCCCCGGCCGCCGCCTGGCGGAGCAGCTCGTTGCGGTTCTTGAGCGCCTCGGCGTAGCGGCGCAGCCCCGTCACGTAGTCCGGCCACACGGCGTAGGCCGCGCGGTCGATGAAGCGTCGCCGCAGCTGCGGCCCGGCCTTGGTCAGCGACAGGTCGTCGGGGCCGAACAGCACGACGTTGAGGTGGGCGAGCTCGTCGGGCAGCCGGGTGATGTTCTTGCCGTCGAGGGCGACGCGCTTGCCCTTGGCGCTGACCGTGACCTCCACCGTGCGCGCGATGTCGCGACGCACAATTTCGCCGTATACTGTCGTCGCTTCCTCGCTCCACGAAACGAGCTCACGGTTCCTCGCATCGCGAAAGGACCGGAACGCGCTGAGCAGGAAGACGGCCTCGAGGAGGTTGGTCTTCCCCTGGCCGTTCTTGCCCTCGAGGATATTGAAGCGCCGATGCGGCGCGAGCCGAAAGGTCGCGAGGTTCCGGAAGTGTTCGGCGCCGAGCGCGACGAGGTGCATGGGAGATCAGCTACGCCAACGGGTCACACGCGCATGGGCATGACGACGAAGATGGCGCCGGGCTCGCTCGGGGAGGTCACGACGGTCGGGCTGAACTCGTCGGTCAGCTCGAGGACGGCGGTCTCGCCCCGGATGACGTTGAGCACGTCCTGGAGGTAGTTGTAGTTGAACCCGATGACCATGCCCTCGCCGTTGTAGTCGACGTCGACCTCGTCGCGGCCCTCGCCGTAGTCGGGGTTCGAGGTGGTCACGGCGATCTTGCCCGGCTGCAGCTCGACCTTGATGATGTAGGTCTTGTTGCTGGTCAGGATGGCGTTACGGCGGATGGCGCGGAGCAGGCGCTCGCGCGGGACGACGACGCGGACCGGCGCGGCGGCCGGGATGACCTTGGCGAAGTCCGGGTAGGCGTCCTCGATCTGACGGACGGAGAAGGTCGTGCCGCCGCTGCGAAAGAGGATGACGCCCGGGGCGAAGCCGACGTCGAGGACGTCGCCGTCTCCGTCGAGGAGGCGCCGGACCTCTTGCACGCCCTTCTTGTGGACGATGGCGTTGAGGCTCTCGCCGGCGTAGCCCTGGAGCTCGGCCTCGATCTCGACCTTCGAGAGGCGGTGCCCGTCGGTCGAGACCATGGTCAGGCGCGACAGGCCGTCGCTCGAGCCGGGCTCGATCTTGAGGAAGACGCCGTTGAGGTTCATCCGCGTCTCGTCGTCGGACATGCTGAACGCGGTCTTCTCGACGAGGTCCTTGAAGGCGGCCTTGGGGATGCCGAGCCAGCGGGCGTCCTCGGGGAGCTGGAGCTCCGGGAAGTCGGCGGGGGTGATGCCAGCGAGCTTGAACACCGAGCGGCCGGCGGTCACCTCGACCCAGTCGTTGGGCAGGCCGAGGATGACGACCTCGTCATCGTCGACGTTCTTGATCACGTCGAAGAGGCTCTTGCCGTTGATGCAGGCGGCGCCGGCGACGATGACCTCGGCCGGGACCTCGGCCTGAATGGTCACGTCGTAGTCGGTGCCGAGCAGCCGGATGCGGCCCTCGTTGAGGGTCTCGACGAGGATGTGGCTCAGGACGTTGCTCGTCGACTTCCGATCGACCACGCCCTGCGTCTTGTAGACGGCGCCGAGGAAGGTGTTGCGGTCGAGCTTCAGCTCCAGCGTTGCCATGGATCAGCACCTCGTCAACAAGCGGGGGAGGGACCGGATGCGCGCCTACCTTTGCGCTGGCAGGCCGCTCTGGTCAACCTCACTTTCGCCCGCTCTGGCCCACTTTGAGAGGAGAGAGAGAGGAGAAGATCAGGGATCCAACCTTCAAAGTAAGGCCTGTGGATGATCGGGAGAGAGTCCGAGATCGCTGGATCACGGCGCCTTTTTCGGGTCTCGCGGCGTGGACAGCGCTGGGGATCAGCGGCGCACGGACCTGTGGACGAGCCGCCGCGCGTGTCATGCACAGTGGCTCCACACCCTTGTCCCAAGGGTTGTCCACGCGCGATACACAGGGTTGTCCGCAGGCCCCAGCGGCGTCCGGAGGAGGCTCCGGAAGCGGGGGCTGCGTCGTCGCGATCGAGCCGTCTCCGGCGGTTCGCGTCTATGGCGTCGCGCAGAGTGCGGCGAGGTCGGTGGCGCGTCGAATTTTTCGCCCACGTTTTTGCGACGCGCGGGCCGACGGGGCTGGCGGAGCGCGGTCGAACGGGGCCGGCGGAGCGCGGTCGAACGCGAACGCGAGCGCGAACTCGAACGCGCGAAGCGAACTCGAACGCGTGAAGCGAACGTGTGGGCGAGCGCGACCCCGCCGAGCTCGAACGCGAACTCGAACGCGTGAAGCGAACGTGTGGGCGAGCGCGACCCCGCCGAGCTCGAACGCGAACGCGTGGGCGAACGAGAAAAGCGGCAGGCCATCGCGACGATAGTTGACCTGAACATTTATTCAGGTCAACGTGTCGCCGATGAACCCTGCCGCTTCGGTCCTGCTCGTCCTCTCGGCCGCGCTACTCGCGCAGCTGGCGGCGGACCTTCTCGATCCGGTTGCGCGTGTCCGGGTTGGCGTCGCGCAGGGCCTCGACCCGCTTGAGGGCGTTGATCACGGTCGAGTGGTCGCGCCCGCCGAACAGCCCCCCGATCTGGGGGAGGGACTCGTCGGTCAGCTCGCGCACGAGGTACATCGCGATCTGGCGCGGGACGGTGATGTTGCGGTGCCTGCGCGGGCCCTTGAGCTCGCTGATCTGGACCTTGAACTCCGCGCAGACGGCCTTGACGATCTGGTCGGGCTGCACCCGGCGGAGGCCGTCCCCGATGATGTCGCTCAGCGTCTGCTCGACCAGATGGACGTCGATCTCGCGGCGCATCATGCGGGCGTTGGCCTCGACCCGCATCAGGGCGCCCTCGAGCTCGCGGACGTTGCGCGTCACGTGGCGCGCGATCAGCATCGCCGCGTCGTCGGGCAAGTCCATCCCGTCGGCTTCGGCCTTCTTCTTGAGGATGGCGACCCGCGTCTCGAAGCCCGGCGGCTTGATGTCCGCGATGAGTCCCCACTGCAGCCGCGACTTGAGGCGATCCTCCATGTCCGGGATCGACTGAGGGAGCTGATCACACGTCATCACGATCTGCTTGTGAGCAGAGTGCAACGTGTTGAACATATGGAAGAATTCTTCCTGCGATCGGTCCTTTCCGGCGATGAACTGGATGTCGTCGACCAGCAGCACGTCGCAGTCGTCGCGGTAGCGCTTGCGGAAGGCGTGCATCTTGTCGGTGCGGATGGCGGCGATCAGGTCGTTCACGTACGTCTCGGACGTGACGTAGAACACGCGCGCGGCGGGGTTGCGCTCGACGACCGCGTGGCCGATCGCGTGCAGCAGGTGGGTCTTGCCGAGGCCGACGCCGCCGAAGATGAAGAGCGGGTTGTAGCGGGTGCCCGGGTGGTCCGCGACGGCGCGGGCGGCGGTCATCGCGAACTGGTTGGTGGGCCCGTCGACGAACTCTTCGAAGCGGTAGCGGTGGATGAGATCGGGGGGGGCGCCCTGGGGGACCGGCGCGATCGTGCTCCGCCCGGCGGCCTGGCGATCGTCGTCGCCGTATGCGCCGTAGTAGGTGAAGCGCACGCGGTAGTCGTGCTGGGTGAAGGAGCGCAGCGTCTCCTTGATCTCCCCGATGAAGTTCTCCTGGAGCCACTCACCGTGGGAGGCGTCGGGCACGGAGAGGACGATCTCGCGGCCGTCCTGGTCGATGGTGTCGCACTGGATCGGCAGGATCCAGTTCTTGAAGTCGTACGGCTCCACCGACCCTTCAAGGACATCGAGCGTTTTTTTCCAGAGGTCCAAAGGATTCCCTCAACCTGCGCGATGCGGGCGCAGATCCATAATAATGTGTGAGCCAGGTGCGGACGCGGGGCGGTCCACGCACGATGGCAACGGCAGTTCACGCGTGAAAACGCGCGGATCCGCAGGGCTCCGGGGATTGCGTATACTCGAAAGACTGCGGGGGCGACGCAGCGTGGTGCCCCGGGCTCTCTGTCTGGCGTAACAGAGCCCTCGGCGGGATCGCAAGGGGCCAATCCGGGTTACTTTGACACCTCGGGGGAACCCTCCGAATTCGGGTGAAAATCTCGTGACGGGTCGGTGACGCGTCTCGAAACTCGGGTCGAGGTGTCTTGTACGGCCCCGGATCAGGCCGTGATACCAAGCCCTTGCCGGCCTTTTGCCTTGACATCGCCGCGACGCGAGGGATTACTAGCGCGCCGTTCGAGACGGAGCCTGGGCAAGCCGGGTGACGCGAGCGGAGCGCCGCCCCACAGAGGTGGGGGCCCGGCCGGATGAACCGGTGGGGCGGGGGACGTCGAGCTCCCCCAGCGATCGAACACACGGGTCAACGGCGCGAAGCCAGGAGAGACGCGGTGAAGCGGACCTACCAGCCCAGCAATAGGAAGCGGAAGAACAAGCACGGCTTCCGCGAGCGGATGTCTACCCACGCGGGTCGCAAGGTGATCAAGGCGCGTCGTCGCAAGGGGCGGAAGCTCCTCGCGGTGTCGACTCCGAAGAAGTAGCGCGTGCGGAGCGGCCGGATCGAGGCGCTCGCGCCTCGCCGCGCCGACCGTGCATCGTGACCTCACGCCACGAAACGCCATCCCTGATCGCGACGTCGGAACGCTCCGTGGGTGAAGAAGGGCATCACGATCAGCGGTTCCCACCGGAGCGTCGCCTGCGCAAGCGCAGGGAGTTCCTGCGGCTCCAGAGCAGCGGTCAGCGGATCCACGGGCGTCGCTTCATCTTCCACTTCTTGGTGGGGCGAAGCGGCCGAAGCCGGATCGGGATCACCGTCTCTCGCAAGGTGGGCAAGGCCGTCCTCCGAAACCGCATCAAGCGCTGGGTTCGCGAGGCGTGGCGCCGGAGCGTGACGCTACATCGCGAGCGCAAGCGCGGCGAGACCCCATACGACGTCGTCATCACCGCCAAGCGCGGGATCGACGACTTCTCCTTTGCAGTCACCCGAGACGAGCTGGTTCATGTCATCACCCGCTACCTCGAGACCCTGGACGAGGGCGGTCCTCGCCGCCGCAAGCGCGGCGTGGCGCGCCGTCGATAGGGTGCTCGCGTGGCCGCTGAGACTGCTCGTCGCCCTGTACCGCTGGTTGCTGTCGCCGATCTTGCCGGCGTCGTGCCGCTTCTATCCGTCATGCTCCGCGTACGCTGACGAGGCGCTGCACAAGCACGGCTTCGTGCGTGGCGGCGCGCTGACCGCGTGGCGGCTGTGCCGCTGCCACCCCTTTCACCCGGGGGGCTTCGACCCGGTGCCGCCGACCAGGGGGGAGCGCTCGAGCGACACCCCGACGGCGGATCGCCCCCAGCAGCTGGCCGACGTGCCGCGTCACGCCGCTGCTCACCAGGAGGACGCTGCATGCGCGCATTCCTGAGATCCCTCGGGATCTTCCTCGCCCTCGGCGCGTGGGCTCCGCCCGCGCTCGCCCAGGGCGGCGTCGGAGGTGGCGGTGGGCCGACCCCCGAGGCGATCCCGACCGCGGGACCGACGACCTTCATCCCCGGTCGCCTCGAGGCGTTCCGCGAGAACCGCGCCGACGGCCAGGCCTTTGACGTCGAGCGGGTCGTCATCGGCGTCCCGGCCGTGCAGCCCGAGGTCATCTACACGATGACCGCTGGAGGCGCGACGATGTACGCCGCCCACCTCCAGAAGGATCGCTTCCAGCGCGACGCCCTGCCGGAGATGAGCAACGTCCCGAAGGACAAGGTCGAGGCTGGCCCGATCGACATCGTCACGACCTGGGACCCGGGGTTCTTGCCGTTCCGGGTGGATTTCAAGGAGCTCGCCGTCCCCGACCCCGTGACCCGCGTCTTGCGGCGCGCGACCGGGGCGTCCATCAAGGACGGCAGCATCGTCGCGCCCACCCGCGCCAAGGCGGACGCGTTCGTCGTCAACCGGCCCATCGCGGCCGGAGACCTCCTGGTCGTCACGGCGCCTGCGGAGGTCGCCGGCGAGTACCAGGTCAACCTGGTGGGGCCGGGTGGCTCGATCACCCCGGTCAAGCCCTTCGCGGTGAAGGACGCCGCCGGCGTCGCCTACGAGGTAAAGCGGACCGGCGACTTCGGCTCGCTCTTTCTCAGCGACCCGTACTTCGTGCGGACGAGCAAGGAGCCCGGCTTCCCGCTGGTCTACGTCTGGCCGGACCCGACCCTCGACGTCTCGCCGTTCTACATCGAGAAGCGCTTTACCGCCGGGAGCAACCCCTACTCGCTGAACCTCACCGTCACGCTCCACAACTTCGGGGACAAGGCGATCCAGGCCCTCCCGGGGCTGAAGGTCTCGGCGTGGCAGCACCCCGACGCGAAGGGTGGCGGCATGTTCGCGCGCCCGACGAACATCCAGGGGGCGACCTGCCACACCAACGAGAGCCTCGAGCACGCCGACTTCCCGAGCCTGCAGTCGCAGGCCATCGACAACCTGAAGGCGGGTGGGCCGGCCATCGCGACCAACGCGTTCACGACGCCGACCGACTTCATCGGGGTGGACACCGCGTACTTCGCTGCGCTCGCGGCGCCGGTGACCCGCGCGCCCACCGGGCAGTGCCAGCAGGGGATGGCGATCTACGACGCCAACACCCCGGGGGCGTGGTCGCTGTTCGCGACCTACTACGTCAGCGCGGCGCAGACCGTCTCGCCGGGCGCGAACGGGTGCTGGCCCGAGTGGAAGATCGCCGCGGATGGGACGCACCGCAGCTGCGACGTGGCGCTCAACACCATCGGGCTCAAGCCCGACGCGTCGACCAAGGACGTGGACGCGGCCTGGCGGGTGCGCCGCAACGAGATCGGGGCGGACGTGTCGAGCCTCGACAAGGCGCGCCAGGAGATCATCGACGCGCGCCAGAGCTCGCTCCGCTACGACTTCATCCTCTACACCGGGCCCAAGGACCAGAACCTGCTGGCCCAGACCGCGCCGATCCTGCAGCGGGACGTCGACCTCGGGATCTTCGAGTTCATCGCCAAGCCGCTGCACTCGCTGCTCGTCTGGCTCCACGGCGGCGTCGGGCACTGGGCGCTGGCCATCATCCTGCTGACGTTCATCGTCAAGCTCGTGCTGCTGCCGCTGACGAACAAGAGCTACCGCTCGATGCAGAAGATGCAGCAGCTCAAGCCGAAGCTCGACGAGATCAAGAAGCGCCTCGACGGCGACAAGCAGAAGTTCGCCCAGGAGCAGATGGCGCTGTTCAAGCGTGAGGGGGTCAACCCCCTGACCGGCTGCTTCCCCATGCTGCTCCAAATGCCTGTCTGGTTCGGCCTGTATCAGTCGATCCAGACGAGCGTCGAGCTCTACCATGCCCCGATGGGGCTCTGGATCAACGACCTCTCGGCCCCCGACCCGTTCTTCATCATGCCGATCCTGCTCGGCGTCCTCATGTTCGTGCAGACGCTGTTGACGGCGACCGCGACGATGGACGGACTCCAGGGCAAGATCATGAAGTACGGTATGCCGATCATGTTCTCAGCCTTCATGCTCTTCCTGCCGTCGGGGCTGGTCCTCTACATCTTCGTGAATGTCGCCCTGACAATCGTGCAGAACCTCGTCATCAAGCGCCGGATGAGTACGCCATGAGCAATCCAAGCACCTTCACTGGTAAAAACATCGAAGCGGCCGTCGCCAAGGCCTCGAGCGCGATGGGCGTACAGCCCGCCGAGCTGAACTACGAGGTCCTGGCGGGAAAGACCGGCGGCTTCGCCCTCATCAAGGTGCTGTCGGGCCAGAAGGCCGCACCGGAGCTCGTCGAGAAGCTGAGCGGCGACGGCGCCCCGGCCGACGGCGGCGGCGACGACGCGCCCCGCGAGGCGCGCCGGGACCGTGGTGATCGCGGAGATCGCGGAGATCGCGGAGACCGCGGTGGTGATCGCGGGGGCCGTGGCCGCGACCGCGGGGACCGCGGGGACCGTGGCGGCGCGCGTGGGCGCGACCGCGGCGGTGATCGCGGCGGCCGCGGTGGTGATCGCGGTGGCGATCGCGGTGGTCGTGGGCGCGATCGCGACGAGCGTCGCCCCCAGCGTCGGCCGCCGCGTCACGTCGAGGAGCTGATCGTGCCCGAGGACGGCCCGATCGAGGTGAACATGCGCGCCGCCGAGGGGGCCGAGCTCGGCCCGCGCGGTGAGAAGGCGATGCAGGTCGTCGGTGACTTCTTGACCGCGATGGGCTTCGGCATGGACGTGACCGTCAGCGAGACGGATCAGAACGTGCGCGTCGACCTCCAGAGCGGCGTCTACCACGACGCCTTCGCCGCCAACGACCTCGAGGTCCTCGACGCCTTCGAGCACCTCGTCGACAAGGTGGTCAACGCCTCGGGTGACGACCGCAAGAAGATCGTCATCGACTCGATGGGGATCAAGGCCAAGGCCGACGTGGACCTCGGCGAGTCGGCGCATCACCTCGCGGAGCGCGCCATCGAGGAGGGCCGGACGTTCAAGCTCGGGCCTCTCGACCCGCGCTCGCGCCGCATCGTCCACCTCACCCTCAAGGAGGTCGACGGCGTCGTGACGAAGTCCGAGGGCGAGGGCGTCTTCCGCCGCGTCTGCATCATCCCCCGCGACGCCGATGGTGCGTCGCACGATGATTCCGGCGACGATCAGGACGACCGCGACTGATCTTCGATGTGCAACCGCACAAGCGGGCCCCCCGACGGGCGCCCGCTTCGCGGTGAGCCGAGCCCGAAACGAACGAACCCTCCCTGCGCGGTCGCGCAGAGAGGGTTCGTTTTTTCGTTCAGGGGATCCCCGGCGGACTTGCCCGCCGGGGACCCGTCGCGCAGGCGACTACCTACGGGCAGGTGCCGCCGTAGGCGTGGCTGCCGAGGCCGTCGAGGGTGTCCTTGGCGAGGATCTCCCACTCGCTCACGGAGGAGGCCGTCCAATCAGCGTTGGGCGAGAGCACGGAGCTCATGCGCCGGAAGGTGTGGTCTTTGGTCGCCGCGGTGACGTCACCGACGCTCCAGCCGTCGCCAGGATCGCCGGTGGTTAGACCAAAGGCGTCGATGACCACGGGACTACCGCCGCCCGTGGGCACCTTGGCCAGCGCGCGCGCGTCATCGCCGTTGAAGTTCACGACCGTGCTGGTGATCGCGACATCACAGCGGTCGAGATATGCGGCGTCAATCGACCCGTGGCACAGAACGAGGACGTCACCGTTCGCGAGGGTGCCGGTCAGGGCGTAGGTGTCGCTGAACGCAGCCCCGTTGCTCCCCGACAGGATCGCGTAGCCGCTCAGGTCCACGGCGGCGCCGGTGAAGTTGGCGATCTCGAGAGCCTTGTTGTAGCTCCCACCCTCGACGTACTCGCTGATGAAGAGATCGGTGGCGCAGGCTGCGGTGCCCTGGTTCTCAGCGCCGGGGCTCGGCGCGTTCAGCGTGGTGAACGAACCGTTGCCGTTGGGGACGCGTCCCCAGCTGTCGCCCGCGGAGAGGCTGTCCCAGGTGGCCGTCTCGAGGATGAAGCCGCCGTCGTCGGCGAGTGACATCGCGTCACTGGCGGCGAGGGTCAGCCCATGGTTCGTGGCGTCGACGACCAGGTAGGCGCCGGCGGCGATCGTGGTGGCGGCCGGGAAGACATACGAGGCATCGCCGACGACGAGCGACCACCCGGAGATGTCCGCCTCGGTCGCCTGGAGGTTGTACAGCTCGACGAAGGGCGTCGTGGTGTCGCTCGAGGCCCACAGGACCTCGTTGAGCGCCACGTCGGCGCAGGCGCCGCAGTCGGCGGCGCAGGCGCCACAGCTCTCGCCGTCCTGGCAGACCGCGTCGCCGCAGGTCGCGTTGGGGGCGTCCGGGGTGGTCAGGGTCAGGGTCTGGAAGTCGCCTGTGCCGTCGGGCAGGCGGCCGTAGCTGCTGCCCTCGGGGGCAAAGCCGTCGAGCCAGCTCACGGCGTCGGCGTACACCCCCGCGTCGTCGCGCAGGACGACAGCGTCGTCGGCGCCGAGGCCGAAGGTGAAGTCCGCGTCTCGGTCGAGGACGAGGAAGCCGTCCGCCGGGATCATGGTTCCGGCCGGGAAGGTGTAGGTCTCGCTTCCGTCGACGGAGCCGGTGTCGTCCAGGGTCCAGCCGCCGAGGTCCACGGCGGCGGCGGTGTTGTTGTAGAGCTCGATCCAGTCCTTGCCGTCCCCCGCGGGGGCCGCGACGATCTCGTTGATGACGATGTCCGCGGCGGCGGTGGTGGCCGGGCAGGAGCCGTCGTAGGTGTGCTGGCCGAGGTCGGTGATGGTCCCGATATCGAGCACGGTCCACTCGTCCGCGCTGCTCGTGGCCCAATCGGTCGTTGGCGTCATCACGGTCGACTTGCGGACGAGGGTGTGGTCCACGGTCGCGTCGGCCACACCGGCAACGGTCCAGCCGGTCGAGCCCGGGTCCGCCTCGGAGCCGATGTCGTCGATGCGCACCCCGCCCTTGGCGAGCGAGCGAGCGTCGTTGCCATTGAAGTAGACGATGGTCGGGTCGATGGCACCACCGCTGTCGCCGAGGACCAGGTCGCACTGCGACTTGATCTCAGCGCTCGCGGCGGCGTTGCAGATGACGTAGACGTCGCCGGACTCGAGGACGTGGTGCGGGAGGTCGATGACGGTCCCGTCCGTGTCCCAGGTCTTCACACCGTCGGCGTTGCGGAGGTCGATGATGGCGTACTCGCCGACGTCCACCGGGAAACCGGTGAAGTTGGCGATCTCCAGCGCCTTATCACTACTCGCACCCTCGACGTACTCGCTGAAGAACAGCTCGGTCGCACATCCCGGGGCGGTGGTGTCCGTCTCGGTGGTGTCGGCGACCGTGGTGTCGGTGGTGGTGTCGGTGACCGTCGTGTCGGCGACGGTGGTGTCGGTGACCGTGGTGTCGGTGACCGTCGTATCGGTCTCCGTCGTGTCCGCGACCGTCGTATCGGTCTCCGTCGTGTCCGCGACGGTGTCGGTGACCGTCGTGTCCGCGACGGTGTCGGTGATCGTCGTGTCCGCGACGGTGTCGGTGACCGTCGTGTCCGCGACAGTGTCGGTGACCATCGTGTCCGCGACCGTCGTGTCGGTGACCGTCGTGTCGGTGACCGTCGTGTCGCCGCCGCTCGTGTCGGTCGTCGTCCCGCCGTCGTCTCCGCACCCGACGAGCAGCGCAAGCGCGCTCGCGAGCATTACACCGTAGAAGCTTCGTCGCATCGACCCTCTCCGTTCTGTGGCGGCGTCCGCGTCAACCCACGCGCGCCGAGATTCACCGATGAGCTTCGTGGGGCGAGCACATCGGCGCTCGCCCGAGGTTTGGCCATCGTGCCACCCCCAGAGCTCGCTGCGGACGGTAGTTCCGCCCGATTGCTCGCGTCAAGCGAGCTCCGCGATGCCCTCGTGCCGCCGCCGCCGCCTACTCTTGTGTGGATGGCGGACGTGGGGCACGGTTTCGTGATCCTGGGGTCCTCTGAGAGCTGCGATTTGATCTTAGAAGCGCTGTCTCTGGGTCGACGACTCCTCACCGACACGGAGGTCAACCATGCGCGTATTCGCCCGGCCTTTCCTCTGGGTGTGGTTTACCGTCGCCGGGTGTTTTCCAGCCCCTGTCGTCCAAGAGGACACGACTCAGACAGACACTTCGTCAGCGGACACCCAGCAGCCCGACACCGTGGCGCAGCCCGACACGGCGCAGCCCGACACGGCGCAGCCCGACACGGCGCAGCCCGACACGGTACAGAATTGCCCGGACGGCTGCGCTCACCTCGATGGAGTCTGCGTCGTCGGTGCGTGTGTCGGCGGGAGCTGTGAACCCACCCCAAAGACCGGCCCCTGCGACGACGGTGACGCATGCACGCAGGTCGACGCCTGCCAGGGCGGCGTCTGCACCGGCTCAGATCCGGTGATCTGCGACGCCGAGTCGCAGTGTCACGAGGCTGGGACCTGCGATCCCGCCACGGGATTGTGCTCGGCCCCGGAGAAGCCTTGGGATGCCGCGTGCGACTCCGGTACCGAGTACCCGGGCTTCTGTCGCGCTGGGGTGTGCAAGGGGCGGATGGTGTCGATTGGCGGCGAGGCCACCTGCCTCGCCGTGCACGGCATCGCCAGGTGCTGGTACCAGACGAACCAGCCGGCCAAGGACCAATCGATGTTCGCGTTCGACAGCGACGTCATCGATATCTTCTCGAGCGAGACCGGGTACTGTGCCCGCCTCGCGGACAAGACCGTCAGATGCTGGAGCGACAACAACTCGGCCGCAAGTGCGACGGTTTTTCCGCTTCCGGTCGAAAAGCTCGCCGTCGCCGTCGACAATAGATGCGTCGTCACCGCGGATACACACGAGGTCCGATGCTGGGGTTCCGCCGGCCTCTTGGCACCAGGCGCGATGGACTACGTGGACATGGACCACGCCCTCGACATCGCCCCTGTTCCCATACCCAACCCGGTGATGGACATCAGCGCCGGTGCTTGGCACGCGTGCGCGCTGGATGTCGAGGGGAAGGTGTGGTGCTGGGGACGCGGCACGAGCGGCGCCCTCGGCTACGGCTCAACGGCCGATCGCGGACAGTCCGCCTCGGACTTCGCGTCACCCGTTCCGCTGGGTGTCCTCGCGACGTCGTTGACCGTCGGTAGCGAATGGACCTGCGCCCTCACGCCGAGCGGTGCGATGCGGTGCTGGGGCGCGCTCTTGAGCCACGGTACGGCGACCGTTTACGGGGACACGGAGGCGGCGTATGTCGGCGGAAACGTTCAGCTCGGCGGGACGGTCATGCGACTCGCCCCTGGGTCGACCGGCAACAAGCACACCTGTGTCCTGATGGCGGGAGGCGCTGTCAGGTGTTGGGGCGCCGGAGGCCCGATGGGCTACGAGAACACGGACGCGATCGGTGATGATGAGCAGCCCAACGCGGTGGGGCTCGTCAACCTGGGCGAGAACGCCGTGTTCGTGGCGGTGGGCGGCTACTCCCCCCAATCGGGTAGCTGCGCTATTGGGGAGTCCGGCCGGGTCTTCTGCTGGGGTGTCGCCCAGTACCTTGGCTACGGTGACGGCAGCGACCGCGGCGGCACGCCCGGCTCGATGCCGCCCGGGCCCGTGCCGTTCGAGTAGGCAGCCGGAAACACCTCCCCCGCCGCGCGGGCCGGAGCTGTCAGCGGCGCAGCCACGGGAGGGGGTCGGTGGCCTTGCCGTCCTTGCGGAGCTCGAGGTAGAGGCGCTCGCCGTAGAAGCTGCCCGTGTCGCCGACCGTGCCGAGGGTCTCGCCGGTGCGGACCTTCTGGCCCACCTCGACCTCGATGAGGTCGAGGTGGGCGTAGATCGACACGTAGCCGAGGGTGTGGTCGAGCACGACCACCCGCCCGAGACCGCGGATCCAGCCCGTATACGCCACGTAGCCCCAGTAGATGGCCCGCACCTCGTCGCGCTCGCTCGGGTGGTTCGGCACCATCAGGAGGCCGCGCGACACCGAGGTCGTGCCGAACTTCGGGTGCTTGTAGATGCCGTAGCGCCTCACCACGTCGCCGTTGCGCAGCGGGGACGCCAGCGAGCCCTTCGTCTCGGCGGTGTACAGCCGCTGCCGCGACGGGTCCGTCCACGCCTTCGCCCGCTCCGCCAACACGTCGTCGAGAGCCTCGACCTCCCGCGCGTACGCGGCGTTGAACTCCGGCTGCTCGCGCACCGCCAGCTCCAGCGCCCCCCGCTCCTCCTTGTCCCACGTCAGCTCCTGGCGCAGGTACGCGATGGTCTCCTGCGCGTTGGCCAGGTTCCGCCGCCGCCGCTCCAGGTCGCGCTTGCGCTCGTTCCACGCCGCCAGCTGCGCCCGGTACGCCACCACCCGCCGCCGGTCCGCCTCGTACAGCCGGTCGAGCGCCTCGAGGCGCTCCTGGTAGCCCGCGTAGCTCTTCGCCCGCAGAAACACCCGGGTCGCCGGCATCGAGCGGATGCGGATCATCGTCCGCAGCCGGTCCTTCACGATCACCCGCTCGGCGTCCCGCGACGCCGTCAGCGCCTCGAACTCCGCCGTCGCCCGCGTCAGGTCCTGCGACAGCCGCCCCTCGAGCGCCTCGTGCCACAGGAGCTGCGCCGCGCGCTTGCGGATGTCCCGGTCGAGCTGCTCGGTCGCCGCCAGGATCGACCGCTCCGGACGCAACAGCCGCCGGATGTCCTGGTCCGGATGCCGCGCCTCGGGAACGGCGGGCTTGTCCACGACCAGCGTGTCGAGGTCGAGCGACGCCACCGGCGGGGCCGCGTCCTCGTCATCGAGTGCGCCCTCCTCCGGCGTGCCCGCCCCAGCGCCCTCGGCTGCCGGCGCCGGGTCAGGGCCCTGTGCGCCCGCCGATGATGCGTTGCAGCAAAGCAGTATCGTTATGAAAAAACTAAGATATCGCGACGTCAGCGTCATGACTTGTGGCGCCGCACACTGAACCAGGTGCCGGCCAGCGCCAGGGCGAGCCCGCCGACCACGCACCACAGGATGAGCCCCGGTCCCACGAGATCGAAGCTCAGGCTGACGTTCGGCGCCGTCTGCGCGAGCGCCGCGAGCCGCCCGTCGATGAGCCCGCTGATGAGGACGGCCATGACGCCGCCGGTGACGCCGACGAGGGCGCCGGTGACGTACATCGGCGCGTAGATGTGGGCCTCGGTGGCGCCGACCGCGCGCAGCATCGCGATCTCCTCTGTGCGCCGGTCGAGCCCCACGCGGATGAGCAGCGCGACGAAGAAGAGCCCGACGACGAGCGCCCCGATCCCCAGGATGGTCCCGGCGAGGCGCACCAGGTCGCCGATGGCGAAGAGGACGCGCACGTGGCCGGCCTCGAAGCCGACGCTCGCGACCCCGGGGGTCGCGGCGAGGCGCTCGGTCAGCGCCCCCATCTGCGCGAAGCTCGCCTCGTCGAGCTGCTCGGGGCGGAAGCGCACGTGGACCACCGGCTGGGTCGGGATCGCCTCGGCGTCGACGCCGCTCAGCAGATCCGCGCTCAGCAGCTCCACGATGCGCGCCTTCTCCTCCTCCTCGGTCCGAAAGGTCACGTCCCGCACCAGCGCGCTCGCGGCCGTCTCCTTGATCATCGCGTCGACGCCCTCGCGGGTCGCGTCCTCGGCCAAGTAGACGGTCGCCGACAGGTCCCGCGCGATGGCGTCGAGGGCGTCGTTGGTGTTGGCGATCACGAAGACGTGGAGCGCCAGCACCGACAGGCTCACCGCCAGCGCGAGCGCCGCCGAGAAGCCGACCAGCGGCGAGCGCGCCAGGTCGCGCAGCGCGTCTCGCCAGGCGACGCGGGCGCGGTCGGCCCAGGCCGCCGGGGTCACTGGAGCGCCTCCGGGTCCGACGGCGGCGCGGCCACCGGCTCGCCCCCCTCGTCCTCGATGACGAAGCCCTTGTTGAGCAGCACCACGCGCTCGTTGAAGAGCTCGAGGAGCGCCGTGTTGTGGGTCGCGACGACGACGGTCGTGCCGCGGCTCTGGACGTCGCGCAGCATCTGGACGACCTCGTAGGCCAGGTCGGGGTCGAGGTTCCCGGTCGGCTCGTCGGCGAGGATGATGGATGGCTCGTTGACCAGCGCCCGGGCGATGGCGACCCGCTGCTGCTCGCCGCCGGAGAGCCACAGCGCGCGCGCCTCAGCGTACTGCTCCATGCCGACGAGCTCGAGCACCTGGGCCACGCGCAGCGCGATCTTGCGGCGCGACAGGCCGAGCACCTCGAGGGGCAGCGCGACGTTCTCGGTCACCGTCCGGTCGGGCAACAGCCGAAAGTCCTGCCAGACGATGCCGAGCCCGCGCCGGAAGTACGGCACCTGGCTGCGCCGCAGCACGCCGAGGTTGCGCCCCGCGACCAGGATCTGCCCGCTCGTCGGCACCAGCTCCGCCCCCATCAGCTTCATCAGGGTCGACTTGCCCGCCCCCGAGCGCCCCGCGACGAAGACGAACTCGCCCTCGTGGAGGCGCAGGTTCACCTCGCGTAAGGCCTCGATTCCGCTCGGGTATTGCATGGTGACGTGGTAAAGCTGAATCACGGCCGGACGGTATCACGCGCCCGCGAGCGCGTCGAAGAACCAATCCAGAGCGGCCGCGCTGGGCGGGGGCTGGTCGCTAGAGGCGTTCGCGAACTCATCGAGGGTCGGCGTCAGGCCCGGTCGGACCTGCTCCGCTTCGGCGGCCCTTACTCGACAGGGCGGCAGCACCGAAAGCTAATGGACGCCGCACAGTTCCAGAACTCAGCATACCGACGCGCGGCCCGCGGGGCGGAACCGCGAATGACGACCTCGGAGCCAACGAATGCGGTGTCCATCGGTGGGTCCGTGACAGGGTCCGCGGTGTACGGGGAATCGAGGGTGGCGACCCACTCCCCGAAGTTGCCGCCCATGTCACGCGCACCGTACGGGCTGACCCCTCCGGGCTTCGAGCCGACCGGCGCCGACCCCCCATTGCAGGTCGAAAGCACCGCGAGATCGCAGCTCGGCGCCGCCTCACCCCACGGGTAGGTCCGCATCCCGCTCCTGCACGTTCCCGAGTCCTCTCCGCCGGGCACCGTCTCGCAACCACCGCGTGCTGCGCGCTCCCATTGGGCTTCGGTGCACAACACCTTGATAACGCCGGTTCCAGACCAGTCTCCCTCGCAGTACGCCTCCGCGTCGTCGGCGTGGACGCCATCAATGGGGTAGTTGAGCTTGCCACCCACGCCGTACGTCGTGGTGCCCGAACATCCGCCGGATGAGCCAATCTGTGGTGGCGAGCAGGTCCCGTCGTTCACGCAGCCCTCATACTCCGCCACCGTCACCTTGTTCTTGTCGATCGCGTACCCCGACAACGTCACGAGGTGCTGGGGCGACTCGTTGGGGGACACGCATGTTTCCTTTGCCGGGTTGCAGCCCATCCAGAACTGCCCGGCCGGGACGAACACCTCGGTCTCGTTCTCGCAGGTGCCGGCGTCGGTGCAGACGAAATCCGGCGGGCATGGGACGCCGAGCACCCCGCACGGGTTGGGGATCTCGCAGTGGGCGCCGTGGAAGTCGGTGTCGCTGCAGTCGCAGGTGTTCGGGGCGACGCACAGTCCACCGTGCTCACATGCCGGAACGCAGACCGGTGGCTGGCAGGTGCCTCCGGCGCAGGTGCCGGTCACCCCGGCGGACACCGGACATTGGCCGCTCTTCGGGGTGAACTGGCAGCCGGATACGGGGTCGCAGCCAGCGCTCTGTTGGCATGCGTTGGGGGGAACACACCCGATGGCTGTCCCCGCGCAGGTTCCACCGATGCACTTGTCGCTGGTCGTACAGACCGACTGGTCGTCGCACCCCGTGCCGTTGTCGGCGTCGACGACGGCGCACTCCCCGGTCGCCGGAACGCACACCGCGACCTTGCAGGCTTCGCTTGGAGCCGTGCACACGACGGGAGTCCCCGGGATGCACGTGTTCTGCTCGGTGTCGCAGCTCGTGGTGCCATCACACTTGTTGGCGTTCGGACAGCCGGCGTCGTCCACGCACACGCAGGCGCTGGGGTCGTTCACGCACCGCTGGTTCGTCTCGTCGCACGCGTTGGTCGTGCAGGCCAGGTCATCGCCGCAAGGACGCGCCACGCCTGCGCAGGTCCCAGCGTGGCAGCGATCATCGACCGTGCAGTAGAGTCCGTCGTCGCACGGGACGTTCTCCGCGATCGGTGTGCCATTCACGCAGGTGTAGGTCGCGAGGTCGCACGACTCGACGCCGTTGCAGGGGTTGCCGTCGTCGCACGAGACCCCCGGCCCACAGCCGCAGCTGACGCCATCGTGAGAGCAGGCGTCGGCGATCTCGTCGCAGGTGTCGATGGTGCAGTCCGCCGCGTCCGCACAGTCGCGCTGGGCGCTCAGACAGATTCCCCCGATGCAGCGGTCGCCAACGGTGCAGAAGAGGCCGTCGTCACAGGTCGCGCCGTCCTCAGCGTCCCGGGTGACGCAGACGCCCTGGTTCGGGTCGCAGACGGCCGTCTTGCACGGATCCGCCGGCTGAGCACAGCTCGCGGGACAGGAGGCGACGTCGCTGACCGAGGTGTCGGGGACGCTCGTAAGGGGGACGCTCGTGTCGAGAGCCGTATCGACCTGCACGGTGTCGGGCGGGGGCTCGACGACGATGTCCGCGCCGCTGTGGCTGGTGTCCGCCTTCTCTTCAGGCGGCGCCGGGAAGCAGGCGCCGACGGTGAGCGCCAGGACGGCAGATAGTGTCGCGATACGCGAACAATTCTCGAACACAGCGGCTCTCCCGGGCGTGGGTAGACGGCGACGAGCCTACCGCGCCCGGTCATGCGAGGCCAGGGCGGAGCGCCTCATCATCGACGCCCACGCCCCAGTGAACCGATCGCCGCGCGGGACCTCCTTGACACCCCTCGGAGCCGATGCTAGCGCCCTGGCCCGCTCGGCCGCCATCGAGGCCGGGTCGGTCCCCCCGGAGGTCCCCATGAAGCTGTGCCCCTCGGCCCTCGCGCTCGGCGCGCTGGTCGTCGCGACCCTCCACGCCGCGCCCGCCACCGCGACCCAGTCGCGCATCAACGCCATGGGCGGCGGCGTCAAGCGGTGGACCATCGAGGACTCGATCAACATCTTCGACTTCCCGTCCTTGCTCGTGCGCCACGGCAACGAGACCTACATCGACAACCTCAGCGTCGGCGACGGCTTCCCCAACGGGCGCTTCGGGTTCCACTACAACCTCGGCGACGACACCGTCCTCGCCATCTTCGGCGGCCACGTCTCGAGCGCGAGCCGCGCCCCCACGGCGTTGACCGGCGCGGGAACGGCCTTCGACACCGGCTTCTTCCCCGCGGGCAACCTCATCACCGGGTCGCAGAGCCTCGGCGTCGGCTACGAGGCCAGCCAAGCCCCCGAGGCCGACGGCGGCTCCCTCGGCAACATCGGCGCCGTCGAGCTCCGCTACGGCCTCATGTTCGCCACCGTCATCGGGACCTCGACGCGCCTCGGCGTCGCCTTCACCTTCGCCGCCGACAACGATGACGTCGAGCAGCCCACCGGCTCCAAGATCGACCGCGGCGGCATGCTCTTCGACATCGGCCTCGGCCTCGGCCTCGACTTCACCGGCAGCGAGCTCGAGCTCACCGCCGGCGTCGCCTTCGGCTTCGCCGATGACCTGCGCGACGCCACCAACCTCGCCACCAACCAGAACATCGAGCTCCTCGACCACACCTCGACCAGCGACTTCGGCCTGCGCGTCGGCGCCCGCTGGACCTTCGACTTCTTCAACCAGTCGAAGATCGTGACCTACACCCAGCTGCTCTTCGGCTCCCAGAGCACCACCAAGCTCAACGTCGTCCCGGGCAGCCCCGTCCCGACCGGCAGCTACAGCGGCATCCACTGGGTCCTCGGCGCCGATCTCCGCCTCGAGCCCTTCGAGCACGTCATCGTCTCGCCAGGCCTCGGCATCCGCTTCGCCCAGCAGACCCTCGAGGGCACGAGCCAGATCAACCGCGACGCCGACCTGATGATGAGCCTGCCGTTCTACGGCGTGGCGGTCGATCTGCGCGTCGCCGACTGGCTCGCCGTGCGCTTCGGCGCCAGCCAGTCGGTCGACATCATCCGCGACAGCGACACCAACGTCTCCGGCGTCGGCGTGACCAACCAGCGCGACTACAGCGACGTCAACACCCGCTTCGCCATGGGGCTCGGCTTTCAGATCCCGGTCGCCGAGTCGACCCTGTCGATCGACCTCGACGTCAACCCGGACTGGCTCGTCAACGGCCCGGACTTCGTCACGGGCGCCGCGACCAGCGGCTTCGGCCTCAACGGCGCGCTCCGATACGCCTGGTAACGGCCTCGCGGGGGATTCTAGGGACACGCAGCGCCGCGTCACCGGCCGCATCATGATCGCGCGGTGGCGCATCCGTGCGCGCCCTCTGGTATAGAGGTCGCATCCGGTTCGTTTTCGCGAGCGCACCCCGCCGCGCTTTGACTCGGGCTTCCCCGATTGCCAAATTCTGTTCCCGTGGCCGAGCGATCGCCCGCCGCCACGCGCCCATGAGCCCCGCCGAGGTCGCCTGATGTCTCCTGCCCGCTCCGCCCTCGCCCTCGCCCTCATCTTCGCGCTCAGCGCGGCCACGAGCGGCTGCCCGGACGAGACCTCGACCCCGACCGACACCATCGGCGGGGACGCCACGCCGCTCCCCGACGGCCAGTCCTGCACCCCCGGGGTGGTGATCGAGTGCCTCGCCGAGGGCGAGCCGGGCGCCGTCTTCTGCAACGAGACCGGCGACGGCACCTACTCCGGGCAGTGCGAGGAGATCTGCGCCCAGGGCCGCTGTCAGACCCTCGGGCCGAACCAGATCTGCTACCCGGGCACGGTCAAGGACTGCATCATCGAGGGGTCCAAAGAGGCGCGCTTCTGCAACGACTCTGGCACCGGCTACAAGGACGGCGTCTGCAAGGGCGCCGACGGCAACGACAGCCAGTGCCGCCAGGGCAAGTGCACCCTGTGCAGCCCGGGCTTCCGCAAGTGCGACGGCGACGAGCAGGTCGTCGAGTGCAACGCCGCCGGCGACGGCTACGACGCCTACCAGGTGTGCCGCGCCGACCGCGGCGAGGCCTGCACCGGGCAGTTCTGCGAGGAGCTCTGCGCCCAGAGCATCAAGTTCCACAGCTACATCGGCTGCGACTACTGGGGCGTCGACCTCGACAACGCCTTCGTCCCGGGCGGCGGGCGCGGCTACTACGACGCCCAGGGCGCGCAGTACGCCATCGTCGTCGCCAACCCGGCGGCCTCCCCGCTCGCCGCCACCATCGAGGTCAAGCAGCTCGAGGGAGGCGTCGTCGAGACCGTCCCCTACGACTCCCAGGGGGTGCCGCTGCCGAGCGAGCCGCTGCTGCCGGGCGAGCTGCGCGTCTACAAGCTGCCCCGGCGCGACATCAACGGGACGGAGCTGTCGCCGAAGGCCTATCAGGTGACGTCGTCGGTCCCGATCATCGCCTACCAGTTCAACCCCCTCGAGAACGAGAACGTCTTCTCGAACGACGCGTCGCTCCTCCTGCCGTCGACGCTGCTCGGCCGCGAGTACCTCGTGATGACCCGCGAGCAGACCTTCGACGAGCTGCGCGGCTACCTCACCGTGCTCGCCGTCATGCCCGGCGAGACCACCGTCAGCGTGCAGGTCACCACCACGACCGAGGCCGGGCGCATGTACGAGGGGACCGCGCAGGAGGCCGCCATCGCCCACATGAGCGCCGGCGAGACGCGCATCTTCACGATGAAGCAGTTCGACGTGCTCAACATCGAGACCGACCGCCCGGGCGCGGACCTGACCGGCTCGCGCGTCCTCGCCAGCCAGCGGGTCGCGGTCTTCGGCGGCTCGGAGGCGGCCAACGCCCCGAACACCGCGCGCTGCGTCGACATCGACCCGGTCACCAAGGAGGGGGTCTGCGAGTGGGACATGCAGACGACCTGCCGCAACCTCCTCGACTGCGTCAACGCCGGCTACAACACCTGCTGCGCCGACCACCTCGAGCAGCAGCTCTTCCCGGTCAAGACCTGGGGCTCGATCTACGTCGCCACCAAGAGCTGGGACCGCGGCCTCGAGAAGGACATCTGGCGCATCATGGCCGCTGAGGACAACACCAAGCTCGTGCTCGTCCCGCCCCAGGCCGGCGTCAGCATCCCGGTCCTCGACCGCGGCGAGTGGTTCGAGTTCGAGAGCGCCGGCAACTTCGAGATCCACGCCCAGAACGGCAAACCCATCATGGTCGGGCAGTTCCTCGCCGCCCAGGACGCCCCCGACCCGAACGTCGGCGGCATCGCCGACGCCGGCGACGCCGGCACCGGGGACCCCGCCTTCATGCTCGCCGTCCCGGTCGAGCAGTACCGCGAGGACTACGTGATCCTGGTGCCCGCCGAGTACGCCGACAACTACTTCAACATCAGCGTCCCCACCGGCGCCATGGTGCAGGTCGACGGCGAGCAGATCCTGGACGGCTTCTTCACGATCATCGGCTCGGGGGAGTATAGCGTCTATCGACAGCGACTCGAGCCAGGCACTCACACCATCACGTCCACCGAGCCCGCGGGCGTGATCGTCTACGGCTATGATCAGTACGTGTCCTACGCGTACACTGGCGGGCTCACGCTCGACGAGATCAACAAGGAGACGCCGTTCGGCAACGGCTCTACCGGCAACTGAGTGGTTACGCGGGACGCCGCGCGCTGCTCTCAAGGTCAGGCGAAAGGTCGGCTTCGCCCCCCATCCTGAGGTTCAAATGACGCGATCCACGCTCCTTCGCATCACCGCGCTCGTCAGCGCGGGACTCGTCGCGTCGTCCCTCGCCGGGTGCCCGGACACCGTCGGCGGCACCCCGGGGCCCGACGTCATCGCCGGAGACACCGGGCCCGTCGGCCCGTCCGGGCAGGACGGCGCGGACTCCACCCCCGGCGATGACACCGGCGCCAGCCCCGCCGACACCACCGTCGAGGAGACCGGCCTCACCGTCACCTCGGTCACGCCGAACCGCGGCCTCGCCACCGGGCTCGACCAGGTCGAGATCCTCGGCACCGGCTTCGCCGCCGGGATGCAGGTGTACTTCGGCGAGAGCCTCGGCCAGGACACCTTCGTCCTCAACAGCCGCCGCATCGTGGTGCTGACCCCCCCGCGCCAGCCCGGCCTCGTCGACGTCAAGGTCGTCGCCCCCGAGACCGGCGCCCAGGCGGTCCTCGACGCCGGCTACCTCTACTTCAACCCGGTCCAGGTCAACGCCGTCGACCCGCCGAGCGGCTACGTCCTCGGCGGCGAGGCCGTCACCATCGAGGGGGCGGGCTTCCGCGCCGGGTCCCACGTCGTGTTCGGGCAGACCTCGGCCGTCTCGGTGGAGATCCTCGACGACGCCCACATCCTCGCGATCACCCCGGCGGGCGTCAGCGTCGGCGCCGTCGACGTCTACGTCTCCAACGATCTCGGCGTCGGCAGCCTGCGCAAGGGCTTCCTCTACGTGGACGCCCCGCGCATCGACGCCATCGTCCCGCCGGTCGGTCTCGTCGCCGGCGGCAACACGGTCGAGCTCAAGGGCGTCGGCTTCCACGAGCCCGTCACCGTCGTCATCGGCGCGCGGCCGCTGGGCGACCTGACCGTCGTCAGCGACACCCTGGTGCGCGGGACCGTCCCGCCCGCGTCCGGGCCCGGCGGCGCCAACGTCATCATCTCGACCGCGTGGGGCACGACCGCCGTCCCCAACGGCTACACCTACCTCGAGACCCTCGACCCCGGCAGCGTCGTCACCATCCTCAACGTCACCCCGCCCAGCGGCCCGGCGATCGGCGGGACCCGCGCGACCATCGTCGCCAAGGGGCTCACCACCAAGGCCGACACCGCCGTCACCGTCGGCGGCGCCGAGGCGCTCGTCGCGTCGGTCGACGCCGCCTCGCACGTCGCGGTCATCGAGGTCCCGCCAGGCCCGGTCGGCGCCGCCGACGTCACGCTCAGCAACGCCAACGGCAGCGCCACCGCGCCCGGTGGCTACACCTACCAGCCCTTCGTGCGGGTCTACGAGGTCACCCCGAACTTCGGGCCCACCGCCGGCGGCACCGCCTTCACCCTCAGCGGCGACGGCTTCACCACCGGCGCCGCGGTCCGCGTGGGCGCCCTGCCCGCCGCCGCCGTCACGGTCGTCGACGGCCAGACCGTCACCGCCGTGACCCCGCCCGGGAGCCCCGGGCTCGCCAACATTACCGTCCAGCAGTCGGGGCTCTCCGACACGCTCGTCGGCGGCTTCGCCTACCAGGCGCCGCTCGCGCTGTGGGTCGTCAACCCGCCCCAGGGCAGCAAGGCCGGCGGCACCCAGGTGGCGCTGGTCGGCGCCGGCTTCACGAGTGACGCCCGGGTGAAGTTCGGCGGGCGCGGCGCGACCCACGTCCAGGTCGCCTCGCCGACGCTCATCACCTGCAAGACCCCCCCCGGGGACCTCGGCACGGTCGACGTGACAGTCTCCTCGCCGACCCGGGGCCAGGTCACCCTCGCCCAGAGCTTCACCTACTACGACCCCGAGAGCACCTACGGCGGCACCTGGGGCCAAGAGGTCGAGGGCGACGTCAACGTCACGGTCCTCGACGGCAGCGACGGCGCGCCCATCCCCGACGCCTTCGTCATGCTCTGGACCGACCCGCACACGCCGTATCAGGGGTTCACCAACCTCGACGGGCAGATCACCTTCAGCGGCGACGACCTCGGCGGCGAGCAGATGGCCACCGCCTCCAAGCAGGGCTACGCCTCGTCCTCTGTGGTCGAGTACGACGCGACCAACCTGACCCTCTACCTCAGCCCGACCACCCCGCCGTCGCCCGGCACCCCGCCCTCGGTCGAGCAGCCCTACTACCGCGGCGTCGTCACCAACCTCGGCAAGTCCGTCCCGATCCCCTGGGGCCAGTGCGCCGTGAAGACCGACGCCCCCGGGACGCTCTGCGACGTGTGCACCTCCGACGCCGCGTGCGGTGCGGGATATCGCTGCTCGGACCTGCCTGATCAGGGGTCCTACTGCACGTTGCACTGCGCAACGAACGCCGACTGCCCGGCCGGCTTCATGTGCTTTCCGCTCAACGGCGTCACCGAGCACCAGTGCGTGCCGACGGCGGGCGACGTCACGGCGTTCTGCGACTTCACCAACTCCAACATCTTCGCCCAGGATCTGCTGCCCGACCCCGGGATCGAGGCGAACCCCGACCTCAGCTTCGAGATCCCGGTCCCCCTCGGCGAGTTCGCCGTCTACTGCTGGGGCGGCATCATCGACCGCGACTACGGCATCTTCACCCCGTACGCGCTGGGCGTGGCGCGCCACGTCTTCGCCAACCCGGGCGACCTCATCGAGGGCGAGATCCGGCTCTCCCACGCCCTCAACAAGACCTACACGATCCGCCTCGACGACGTCCCGCGCGGCCCCGAGGGCCCCGATCTGAACGTGCTCTTCCGCTACCTCGACCTCGGCCCCGACGGCGTCATCACCTTCCTCGACCAGGTCGACTCCTGGGGCAGCGAGCCGTTCATCCTCGAGCGCTTCCTCGGGCCGCTCTCGGGCGACCTCTACGACGCGTCGTTCACCTTCATGGGCGGCTCGTTCTCGCTGACCAGCAACTTCCTGCCCTACACCCTGACGCTGCACCAGAACATCACGTCGATCGAGAACGACACGATGTACTACCTCGAGCAGGGCAGCTGGCTCGCGCGCAACACCGGCGTCACCAACAACATCCACGCGCTGTGGAGCGTCGCCCCGGGCAACACCATCGGCGTCGGCACCGAGGGGCTCATCATCCGCAGCCTCGGGACCTCCTGGGCGCAGCAGCCGTCCGGCGTCGACGCCACCCTCAACGGGGTACACGCGCTCAACCCCAGCTTCGCGCTGGCGGTCGGCGACACCGGCGCCATCACGCGCTGGGACGGCTTCCGCTGGACCAAGGTGGTCTCCAACTCCACCTCGGACCTGCGCGACGTCTGGATCGGCCGCGAGGACCTCGCCTTCGCCGTCGGCTACTACACCCTGCTCCGCTGGAACGGCACGAGCTGGGCCGCGATGGGCGGCAACACCTCGCGCAACCTCAACGGCGTCTGGGGCTTCGGCCCGGCGGACGTCTGGGCGGTCGCCAACTACGGCCAGGTCATCCGCTACGACGGCGCGTCCTGGCTGACCGTCCCGACCGGGACGACGCAGAACCTGCGCGCCGTGTGGGGGCCGAGCGCCGACGACGTCTGGATGGTCGGCGAGGGCGGCACCATCCTGCACTGGGACGGCGTGGCCATCACCAAGCGCGCCATCGACTCGACCCAGACCCTCACGGCGCTCTGGGGCAGCGGCGCGGACGATGTCTACGCGGTCGGCGCGCGCGGCACGGTGTTTCACTGGGACGGCGCCGCGTGGACCCGGGTACACCTCGGCGGCAACAGCAAGAGCACGACCTTCATGGCCATCGGCGGCGATCCCGGCGCGCCCGTCGTGACCGGCGCGCACGAGCTCATCCTCGGGCCGATCATGGCCGTCCCCGAGCAGGTCAGCCCCGGCGACGGCGGCGTCATGGGCGACGCCTACCGGATCTCGTGGAGCGTCCAGCCCGGCACCGAGCCGCACTTCAACTGGGTCGAGGTCGCCATCCCGGGGATCTTCGGGCCGATCACCGAGTGGACGACCATCGCCGACTATGATGTGACCGACGTGCTGCTGCCCGACCTGCCGAACATCGAGGGGACCCCCGGCATCGCCCCGGGCCAGAAGATCCTCACGATCTTCCGCGTGTACAAAGAGGGGTTCGACATCGACAACTACTCGAACCAGGACCTCAACCAGTTCGGATGGCGCTCCTGGTCGGTGCACCAGACGCTGTTCACCAAGCAGTAGGCGAGCTCGAAGGAGACACCGGATGGGTTTTGGTCAGGTGGACGGTGGGCGCGCCCCCGTTCGCGTCGCGCTGTTCGCCCTGCTCGCCTACGCGAGCTCGCTGTCGCTGGGGTGCTCGGGGAGCGCCGTCACCGGCAGCTTCCCGCCCTCGGACACCGAGGACGCCCTCGACGTCGACACCACCGCCCCGGACACGAGCGTGGCCGACGGTGACACCGCTGGGGACACCGCCGCTGACGCGCAGGACGCGAGCGACACCGCCCCCGATGGCGGCGACACGGTCGTCGGGCCGACGCCCGATTGGGCCGTGGTGTCGCTCGGCGACGTGGGCGCGGTGCGCGACGTCTTCGCCGTGAGCGCGAGCGAGGCGTACGCCGTCGGCGGGCCGCGGGTGCTGCGCTACAACGGCTCCGGCTGGGCCACCTGGGGCGAGCCGGGGGCGGCGGCGCTGCACGGGGTCTGGGCGGGTGACGGCGTGGTGATGGTGGTCGGCGAGGGCGGTCTGGTCGCGACCCGCGCCGTCGGCGCCGACCACTGGGACCTCGGCGAGAGCGGCGTGACCGTGACCCTGCGCGGGATCTACGGGCGCGGGGCGGGCGACGTGTGGGTCTTCGGCGACGACGCGACCGTCCTGCACTGGGACGGCGCCGCCTGGACCCGGGAGTTCACGCTACCGGGGATCGCGCTGTACTCGGCGTGGATCGCCCCCGACACGACCGGACACGAGGGCGTCTACGCTGTCGGCAGCGGCGGCCTCGTGGTGCAGTACCAGGCGGGCGCCTGGCGGACCGTCCAGATCGCCGCCGGGACCGCCGAGCTGCACGACATCTTCGGGGTCGACGGGACGCTCTTCGCCGTCGGCACCGGCGCGACCATCACCGTGAAGACGCCGGTCGAGAACTGGCGCGGGCAGACCTCGAACGACCCGCGGGACCGCGACCTCTACGCCATCGTCGGGCGCAGCGCGACGGACGTCGTCGCCTTCGGCGAGGCGGGGGCCGTCATCCGCTTCAACGGCAACAAGTGGAACACCGAGCAGCCGACCGGGCCGCAGTGGGCGTCGGCGGACCTGATCAGCGCCGCCTGGGTCGACGACGGCGGCGCCGATCGCTACCTCGCCGTGGCGGCGACGGGGGGCGGGCTGGCGCTCGACTCGGGCAAGTGGGTCGACATGGCCACGCGCCCCGAGCGCGGCGTCCGCGACTTCGCGGGCAGCGCGGAGCGCCTCTGGGCGGTCGGTAAGGGCGGGCTCGTGCTCGAGCGCTCCGAGCAGGGCTGGAGCTCGGTCGCCGTGGCCACGGTCGCGGACCTGAACGCCGTGGACGTCGCGGCGGACGGCACCGTGTGGGCGGTCGGGACGGGCGGGGCCATCGTGCGCATCGCGCCGGACGGCAGCGTGACCTTCCCCGCCTCGGGGCTGCCGATCGAGCTCCACGGGGTCGCGGTCGCCAGCGATCGCGTCTGGATCTGCGGCAACGGCGGGACGCTCCTGTCGGCCGCCCTCGACGGCAGCGACGTGACCCTCGAGCTGCCCGGCACCTCGGCGAGCCTCCGCGCCGTGACCGTCGGCGGCGACGGCGCCGTCTGGATCGTCGGCGGCGTCGGGACGCTGCTGCGCCTGACCGCCGGCGACGCCGTCCCGACCGTCGTCAGCTCCGGGGTCGGCGCGACCCTCAACGACGCGGTCGCCACCGCGGACGGGGTCCTCGTCGCCGGAGACAACGGCGTCATCATCGAGGCGACGGCGGCCGGCGCCGTCCTGCGCCACGAGGATCCGGGGCTGTTTCTATATGGCATTGCAGCGAGCGGATCGGCCCAGTTCGCCGTGGGCTGGAACGGTTCTATATTGCGACGCAGCGGAGACGAGTTCGCCCCCGAGGTGTCGGGGGTGAATGGCGTCCTGCAGGCGGCGTGGACCGACGCGACGGAGGCGATCGCCGGCGGACGCGAGGGGATCCTGCTTGAGCGGGTGGAGGCGCCATGAGGGTGCGCGCGCTCCGGCTCGGGCTCGCCGTCACCGGTTGCTTGGCGCTGGCGGGCTGTCCCGACGGCGGCGGGACGCCGGGGGACGTCGTCACCGCGGACACGGTCGAGGACGTCGCTGCGGACACCGTCGAGGCGGACACGGCGGTCGCCGACACCGTCGTCGCGGACACCGCCGAGGACGCGGTGGACGTCGATCCCGGCGACGGCTTCGTGCCCACGGACCCGGGCGAGTTCGTGCTCGGGACGGCGGACCTGTCCGAGGAGTTCGTCTTCAAGGGGGTCTGGGCGGGGATCGCGGACGTCATCGTCGCGGTCGGCAACGACGGCGTGGTGGCGAGCCGCGACGCCAGCGGGGCCTGGTCGGTGCTGGCGCGGGCCGAGGGCGCGGCGCTCTTGAACGCCGTGAGCGGGTCGGACCCCGAGCACCTGTGGGCGGTCGGCATCAACGGGGCGATCCTGCCGGGGACGGTGACGTCCTTTGGGGACTCCGGGGCGTGCAGCAGCAACGCCGAGTGTGAGGACCTCGATCCGTGTACCATCGACCTGTGCAACGCCCAGGGGGCGTGCGTGGCCGAGCCGAGCGGGCTCAGCGGGTGCTGCGGGAGCCCGGCGGCGAGCTTCGACTTCGAGTCGGGGGTGCTGTCACCGTGGACCGTCCCCGAGTCGAGCGGCGCGGTGACGTGGCAGCTCTCGAGCCGGCGGGCGGCCGGCGGCGTGTGGTCGCTCTACTTCGGCGACCCGAGCAAGGAGCCGCCCGACTACGACAACGGGAGCCAGGTCATCGGCACGGCGGTGTCGCCCGCGATCACGCTCCCGGCGAGCGGGACGGCGACGCTGCGCTTCTCGGTCTTCCTCGCGAGCGAGCCCGACGCCAGCTTCGACGTCCTGCAGGTCGACGTCGACAGCGGGACGTCGCGCACCAAGGTGTGGGACAAGTCGCAGCTGCTCAGCATCCCGACCAGCGGCTTCGTCGCCGCCGAGGCCGACCTGACGCCGTGGCGCGGCAAGACCATCACGCTGCGCTTTCGCTTCGACTCGATGGACGGCTCGCTCAACACCTTCGAGGGCGCCTACGTCGACGACGTCGTGGTCGACAGCACGTGTCAGGCCCCCGGGGAGGCGAACACCCAGAGCGGGCCGACGCTGTGGGGGGTCTACGCGGTGGCGGCCGACGCGGCCTACGCGGTCGGGCGCGCGGGGGCGATCCTGCAGTGGGACGGCGAGCGCTGGTCCGCGGCCCAGGGCAACGACCTCAGCACGGTGTGGAACGGGGTCACGGGGGCCGACGGCGGGCGCATCGCGCTGGTCGGCAACAGCGGCAAGCTCGCGGTCGCCGAGGGCGGCGGGCTGGTCGACGTCGACCCGGGGACGACCTGGAACCTGCACGCCGTGTCCACCGTGGACGGGCAGCGCTACTGGGCGGTCGGCGACCAGGGGACCATCCTCGAGGGCGACGGGGTGAGCTGGCAGCGCGCGGCGAGCCCGACGACGGTGAGCCTGCGCGACGTCCACGTCGTGTCCAACAGCGACGTGTGGGCGGTGGGCTTCCTCGGGACGGTGCTCCACTACGACGGGGTGGCGTGGGCGGTGGTCGATCTGGCGGCCGCCGTCGATCTGCACGCCGTCTGGGTCTCGGGCAGCGGGCTCGTCACGGTGACCGGGGCCGAGGGGGAGATCTACCAGGGCAACGCCGACGGCCTCGTCCACATCGGGGCGTTCCACCCGGGCGGCGAGCTCGTGGACGCCTGGGGGATCGGCGACGCGGTGTTCCTCGTGGGCTCGGGCGGGCGCGCGGTGGCCTACCTCGACGGCCAGTGGAGCGTGCAGGCGTCGGGGACGGCGCAGTCGCTGCAGTCGATCTACGGGTTCGCGGCCGACGACGTGTGGGCGGTCGGGCGCTCCGGGACCATCCTGCACTGGGACGGCGCGGCGTGGGCGCGGGTCGAGTCGCCGACGAGCGCGGCGCTGAACGCCGTCTGGGGGCCCGGGCCGGGCGAGGTCTACGCCGCGGGCTCGGGGGGGGCGCTGATCGCGTGGAACGGCACGGCGTGGTCGAACCTCGTCGGGTCGACCGACCAGAACCTGCGGGCGGTGTTCGGGCTCGCGCGCAACGACGTGTGGGCGGTCGGGGCCGGCGGGGTCATCATGCACTTCGGGGGCCTCGGCTGGGCCAGGTCGCCGGTCGAGAAGATCCCGAACTCGGACGGCGGCGAGGACGAGATCGTCGACGAGCTGCACGCCGTGTGGGCGAGCGCCCGGGACGACGCGTGGGCGGTCGGCGCCGACGGGCGCATCCTGCGCTGGGACGGGCAGCTCTGGACCCGGGTCGAGACGGAGTTCGGCGTGACGCTGCGCGGGATCTACGGGCTCGCGGCCGACGACATCTGGGCCGTCGGCAACGCCGGCCACATCATCCATTACAACGGCGCCGAGTGGGAGCTGATGGAGAGCGGCTCGGTGGCGACGCTGCACGCCATCCACGGGGACGGCGCGGGCCACGTGGTGGTGGTCGGGGCCCTCGGGACGGTGCTGACGCTGCGGCGGGACTGACGCTGCGCGGCGCGGTCGACTACGCTCCGGAGGCGCCGAGGCGCGCGCTCTGGAGCGCCTCGAGGGCGCGCTGGTAGCGCGCGACCCCGTTCGTCTCGGGGCCGTAGGTCGCCGCGAAGGTCGACGGCTGGAAGTCGGGGTGGTCGCGCTCGAGGGTGACGTGGAGCGCCGTCGCCTGGGGGAGGTCGCCGAGCCACCAGGCGCTCGCGGCGGCGAGCCCCTGGGCGTATGAGTAGCTCGGGGCCGCGGCGAGGGCGCGGAGCGCGCCGTCGAGGGCCTCGCCGTACTCCTCGCGGACGAAGTGGAGGGTCGCCAGGCCCGCCACGAACGAGCGCGGCCCGAGCCGCACGGCGTGCCGCATGCGCCGCATCGCGCCCTCCGGATCCCCGGTGAACTGCAGGATCTGGGCGAGCAGCGCGTGGGCCGTCGCGAAGCTCGGGTTGCGCGCGATGGCGCTCTCGAGCGCGACGCGCGCCGAGGCCGGGTTCCGGTGGGTCTGTGCGTAGCGCGCCAGCAGGAAGTGACCCTCGGCGCCGTGCGGCGCCAGGTTGAGGCACTGCTCGCCGCAGCTGGCGATGCGCGCGCGGGCGTCGTCGAGCGGCTCCCACTGGTTGAGCAGCGCGTCATACGAGGCGAGCCCGAGCCCGAAGTGGGCCAACACCAGCGTCGGGTCGCGCTCGAGGGCTCGGTCGAAGAGCGCCTGCGCCTTGCCGTTCGACTCGCGACCGCGGGCCGCCCGCAGGGCCATCCCGGCGTGGGCGAGCTCCCAGGCGTCGAGGTGGTTCGGGGCGCAGCTGCGCGGCGCGGCGGTGTGGTGGATCAGCACCGGGTACGCGGTGGCGACGATGACCTCGACGAGGTCGTCGAGGACGTCGAAGAGGTCCTCGTCGGTGCAGTCGTAGCGCTCCGACCAGAGGCGGGCGCCGCCGCTCTCGGCGTCGTCGACGTGGATCACGAGCCGCCAGCCGGTCTTGCCGCGGCGCAGCGTGCCGCCGACCAGGAACCGCGCGCCGAGCCGGGCGCCGGCGGCCGCGCTGCCCGCGTCGGCGTCGTCACGCGACACCGAGCACTGGGCGATGACCGGGAACCAGCAGTAGCGGGCGAACATGCAGCCGAGGTCGCTCGTGACGCCGTCCGCGACCGTGCGCACGCGCGGGTCGTCGCCGAGCGGCGTCAGCGGCAGGACCACGATGGCCGGCCGGGCGAGCACGCGTTCGACCCGCTCCGGGCCGGCTTCCCAGCTGGCCACCAGGCCCGTCGCCTCGGTCCGGTTGGTCACCTCGAGGAGCCCGAGGATGGCCGTGACGTGGGTCCGCACCGTCGTCGGGGAGATGCCGAGGACCGTGCCGATCTCGTTGTTCGTCAGGCCCTTGGCGACGAGCGCCAAGACCTCACGCTGCCGCCCGGAGAGGCGTTCGAAGCGCTGCTGGATGTCCATATCGGCCCATCATGGCCGGAGCGCAGCGCCGCAGCAAGCGGCGGCCCCCGCGGAGACGGCGTGCGGTGGGCCTTCGCCGGCTCAGCCGCGTTGGCGCCGGAGGACCCACAGGAGCGCGAGCGCGAAGAGCGCCAGGCCGCCGCCCACCGGGAGCTGGCCCCCCGCGCAGCCCGCGCCGCCGCCGGCGTAGGTGCCGGTCGCCACCGCGCCGCCCTTCTCCAGGCTCGGGAGCGGGCCGCCGCCGGTGACGTCGGGGCCGTCGCTGGTGTCGGGGGGATCGATCACGTCCCCACCGCCCGTCTCGGTGCCGTTGTCGTCGGGGGGCGTGGGTTCGCCGCTCATGGCGTTGGCGCGGGTGGGGACGCAGTCGTACCAGCCCTCGTCGGCGACCCAGGCGCAGCCCGTGCCGGCGTCGCAGGTCCGCGCCTTGACCCGGTTTGCGTCGCACCATACGACGGCGCGGTCGCCGCCGGCGCACTCGCCTGCCTGGGTGATCGCGCCGCAGTCGGTGTATTGCGTCGCAATACAACCGGCGCCCCCCGGGCCGAAGCGCGCGTCGACGACGCAGACCTCGTCGGCGGGGCAGACCATCTCCTGGAGCTGCCCGGCGGCGCACCAGACGAGCGTCTTCGAGTCGCGACAGACGCCCTGGGCGCCTACGTCTCCGCACTCTTCCGCGTGGGCGCCCGGGTGGGCGGCGACGAGGGCGAGGGCGAGCAGGGGGAGCGACCAGAGGCGGGGAGTCATGTTCACGTCTCTGAGCATAGAGAGACCGTGCGGGTCAGATCAAAGGTCTCATCGCGGTTGTTGCGACCTCGCTGTTGCAGCGCAGCGTGGGTGGCGGTGACAAATCCTCGCCATGCGTCCGGCCGCGCTTGCCCCCCCCCCCCCGTTTCGCGGTACCGTTCCAAGGTACGGCTTCCCCGCCGTGGCCTCGGATGCGTGCACAGGAGACAATCATGGCGAACGTCTCGATGAACCTCGGCGACGAGCTGATCTTCGACGCCGACGACGTGCGGACACCGAGCACGACCTACCTCACGAACCCCGCGTCGGCCACGGAGCCGGACAACACCATCGAGGTTTGGCTCAACGGCGCCAAGCAGGTCGAGTTCAGGAAGACCAAGGTCGTCCTCACCCACGATCTCGCGTTCTTGGGCAGCACCCCGAAGATCGCCTGCCCGCAGGACCTCGAGCTGGCGCTGGGCCAGAATGGCCAGGTCGCTGAGCTCTCGATCACCAACACCGGGACGGAGCTGTTCTCGGTGAGGCCGAACCGCGTGTTGCTCAGCGACCTCAAGCTCCAGTTCAGCAGCCTCGATCCCGCGAATCGTATCATCGAGACCGCGCAGGGAGACATCGAGGTCGCTGGCACGGAGGACGTGATCCTGCGCGTCAACTCGAAGTCGGGGTACTCATCCTCCAAACTCCGGGTCTACGACTACAACACCGAGGTCGCACGGATGGAGTCGGCCGGCGCGACGTTCCTCGTGAACACGACCGTCTCGGCCAACCTCAACGTCTCGGGGAGCACCTTTGTCAACGGCATCGTCGCGGGTACCGCGACGGTCGGATACGGGACCTTTGCCCAAGACGCTACGTTCCAGGCCGGTGCGACGTTTGCGGGCAAGGTCGACGCGAACGCCGAGGGGATCCGAACGAAGACGGTGACCTCGGTGAACCCGTCCGGTGGGTCCTCCGGCGACGTCGTGGTCCGTACCGACACGAGTCGCCTGTTCGTTAATGTGAACGGAACATGGAAGTCGGTCGCTCTGTCATGAGCGTGGACGCCGCCGATGGTGCGATCGCTCTCACCGCCGCTGCCCATCTCGAGCTCCAGCGGCTAACCCAGGCTGTTGCACACAAGCGGCTCGAACTCGAGAACGCGCAGCTCCGCGCAGAGGTGGCGTTTCGCCGGGTGTTGGACGAGCTGGGGCTCTCGGGACGCGATGTGCGGGTAGATCTCGATCGTGGCACGGTCATCGTCCATCAGCGTGCTGACGCGGCCGAGAATTCGGCGTGACCTGTCGGCAGCCCCTCGTGGCGGTCCTGCTGGCGCTGAGCCCTGTCGGCTGTCAAGCGGATGCGGGCCGGTGCGATGACGTCGCCGACGCGTCGCCCGAGGGAGACCTCTCAGATGCGCCGGATGGCGGCTTGCTCCCGCTCAACCTGGCGTCGATCTCCACCTGGGGCCGCGCCGACGGCTTCGGCGGCGAGGGCCACGAGGAGGGGCAGTTTTCGTATCCGAGCGGCATCGCGCTCTCTTCCGACGAGTCCAGGGTGTACGTCTTCGACATCGGGAACCGCGCGATCAAGGTGATGTTACGCGACGGGACACCGATCGATAGCTGGCCCGCAGCAGTGATCCCGGACTCCACCGGCGGCAGCGGGATCGCGGTCGCGCCGGATGGGACCGTCTACGTCGCCGACGACACGATACACGGCGTCGCCGGCTATTCTCCAGACGGCTCGGTGCGGCACTCGTGGCGGCTAGCGAACGTACGGCCTTACAGATCGTATGAAGGACACCCGCACGACCTGATCGTGTCGTCGGATGGGAACATCGTCGTCGCGGAGGCTGGTCTCGGGCAGTTGCAGGTCTTCACGCCCGATGGCGCGCTCCTTCGGACGATCGGGGAACGGGGCACCGAGAAAGGGCAGTTCCAGGGCGGGCCAGGTGGCGTTGCCGAGCTGGGCGGTCGGTTCTACGCGACGGACTTCAAGCCGGGCGCTCATCCGTTCGGGCACACCATCCTGATCTTCGAGCAGGATGGTCGCTACGTTGGAATGGTGCCGCCGCCACAGGGTGCGCTCATGCCTGCGTTGGCGACGTTGATCGTGTCATGGCACGGGTGGCTCTTCGTCGGCGCTGCAGATGAGCCACCAGAGATCATCCTTGGCCAGGCCCCAGGGTTCCAGCGTCTCACCCACCGCTGGGAGGGCTCCCGTGGCGTCTTCCCGGGCGAACTCAACGCCCCCTACGATGCCGCGGTCGACGCGCAGGGGCGCTGGTACGTGACGGAGCTGTACAACCACCGGGTCCAGGTGTTCCAGTCGAATCTCACGACTCCTTGAACGATCACCGGCGCTGGTCAAACGGCGTGAACGCGAGTAAGTTCCCGCCGCTTCGCGCGCCGGGACCGTTCCGAGAGCCTGGCGCCGCCACCCGCTCGCCGTCAGGTTCAGGATCCCATGGGACGCATCTTCGAGACTCGCAAGCACACCATGTTCGCGCGCTGGGACCGCATGGCCAAGCAGTTCTCGCGCGTTGGCAAGGAGATCACGATCGCCGTGAAGTCGGGGGGGCCGAACCCGGACTCGAACCCCGCTCTGCGCCGCGTGATCCAGAACGCCCGCGCCGTGAACATGCCCAAGGACAAGGTCGACGCGGCCATCAAGAAGGCGTCGGGTCAGGGCGCGGAGGTCTACGACGAGGTGCTCTACGAGGGCTACGCCCCCCACGGCGTGGCGGTCCTCGTCGAGACGGCGACCAACAACCCGACGCGCACGGTCGCCAACGTCCGGGTGTGCTTCAACAAAAAGAACGGCAACCTCGGCAACAACGGCAGCGTCGCCTACCTCTTCAACAAGATGGGGGTCTTCCGCCTCGACCCCGAGGGCCTCGACGCCGACGAGCTCGAGCTCGAGCTCATCGACTTCGGCCTCGAGGAGATGGGCGAGGGCGAGAGCGACAAGGGCGAGGCCCAGCTCGTCGTGCGCTGCGCGTTCAACGACTTCGGGACCATGCAGCAGGCGATCGAGGAGCGCGGCATCACGCCGATCTCGGCCGAGAGCGAGTACATCCCGACCCTGCTGGTCGAGCTCGACGAGGAGCAGGCCAACGAGGTCCTCGAGCTCATCGACAAGCTCGAGCAAGACGACGACGTCCAGCGCGTGTTTCATAATTTGAAATAGCGCGCTCGGGGGGCCTTGGTGGAACGCCTCGCGATCCCGTCGCGGGCTTCGCGAGCTCAGCCCGCGCCAGAAACCCGGGGGCACGCAGCGTGCGGGGTCAGCTGGGGGCGGAGCAGCTCACGGCGTAGTCGAGGAGCTCGGTGATGCGGGGGTGATCGCCGCACACCGCGCAGCTGGGGTCGCGCTTGACCTTGAGCTCGCGGAAACGCATCCCGAGGGCGTCGAAGCTCACGAGGCGGCCGCTGAGGCTCGTGCCGAGGCCGGCGAGGAGCTTGATCGTCTCGACCGCCTGGATCGTGCCCACCACGCCGCAGATGGCGCCGAGCACGCCCGCCTCGGCGCAGTTCGGGGCGAGCTCGGGGGGCGGCGGCGCCGGGAAGAGACACCGGTAGCACGGGCCGCCCTGGTAGGCGAAGACCGAGGCCTGGCCGTCGAAGCGCATGATCGCCCCGTGGACGTTGGGGATCCCGAGCAGCACGCAGGCGTCGTTGATGAGGTAGCGGGTCGCGAAGTTGTCGGTCCCGTCCACCACTACGTCGTAGCCGGTGAAGACGCGGCGGGCGTTGTCGGCCGTCAGGTGCTCGGCCATGGGGATGACGGTGACGTCGCCGTTGAGGCGGCCTAGCGCCCGGCGGGCGCTGTCGACCTTGGGGCGGCCGACCGTGTCCTCGCCGTGCAGGATCTGGCGCTGGAGGTTCGACAGGTCGACGGCGTCGTGGTCGATGACGCCGAGGGTCCCGACGCCGGCGGCCGCGAGGTAGAGCGCCGCGGGGGACCCGAGGCCGCCGGCGCCGACGATGAGCACCCGGGCGTCGATGAGGCGCCGCTGGCCGGCCTCGCCGAGCTCGGGCAGGAGTAGCTGCCGGGAGTAGCGCGCGAGCTGGCTGCGCGTCAGGCGCCGCGGGTGGTCGAGGGCGTGCCCGGCGGCGATCCACGCCTCGATCCCGCCGGCGACGTTGACGGCGTCCGCGTAGCCGAGCTGCGCGAGCGCCTGCACCGCCAGCGCGCTGCGGACCCCCGAGGCGCAGTAGATGGCGATGGGGCCGGCGCGATCGGGGCGTATCCCCTCGATCCGCTGCTCGAGCTGCCCGCGGGGCAGCGGCACGGCGCCGGGGATCACGCCGCCCTCGAGCTCGTCGGGCTCGCGACAGTCGAGGACCAGCAGCGCGTCCCCGTGGGTCGCGCGCAGCGCCCGCAGCTCGTCCACCGTCACCTCGCGGATGCCAGCGCGGACGCGGGCGAGGTAATCGGAGAACGAGGTCGGCGTAGGCGGCATCGGGGTTCCCGCTTCGGAGGTGTCCGGACGACGCGCACCATAGCGACGCCGCCGGGCACCCGCAACGCCAGCAGAGCCGGCCCAGCTCCCCCGCGCGCGGGGGAGCGCCGAAAGCGAGCGCTTCGCGATCGGAACATCGCCTCGCCGGAGCGCGTTCCGGCTTCCTGACCGCGCCCGCTTCGGCTATATCCCGACCCCCCAACGGACACTCTGGAGAGCGCCATGCTCCGCCGCGCCCTGCTCGCGATCCCGCTCCTCGCCGCCGCCCTCCTCACGAGCCCGGCGCTCGCCGAGCCCGGCGCCGCCCCGGACGCAGGCGTCGACTTCACCCCCGAGGTCAAGGCGCTCTCCGCCGTCGTCGCGTGCGACGGCCAGCCCTACGACGCGGCTCAATACGACGAGGAGGCGGTCACGGCGCACTGCAAGGAGCTCCGCGCCATCTTCGATCGCTACCAGAAGGAGTGGCTGGCCGTCGCCCGGCCGTTCTTCTCCAACCTGGTGCCGTCCGACATCCCCAAGACGGTCGTCTACCCCTTCGGCGGCGCCGATCTGCTGACCGTCCTCGCCATCTTCCCCGACGTCCACGAGCTGACCAGCCTGTCGCTCGAGGCCGGCGGCGATCCGCGCCCCTTCCGCACCCTCAGCGGCAAGGCGCTGACCCGCAGCCTGAAGCTCCACCGGCGCTTCCTCGACAAGCTCGTGACGGTCAACCACAGCCGCACCCTCGACCTCGGGCAGCTCAAGCTCGACCCCCTGCCCTCGCAGATCGTCTTCGCCCTCGTCGGGCTCGCCACCCAGGGCTACGAGCCGACCCGCCTGCGCTACTTCCGCGTCGAGGCCGACGGCGCGCTGCACTACCTGAACGCCGACGACATCGCGGCGGGCGACAAGGAGATCGGCAAGGCCAGGGGCAGCCGGAAGTACCTGCGCAGCGCCGAGCTCTTCGGCAACTTCGAGCTGACCTTCCGCAAGTCGGGCGGCGGCCCCGATCAGGTCTACCGCCACATCTCCGCGAACCTCGACAACGAGCACCTCGCCGCCGACCCGCGCGTGCTGCGCCACCTCGAGGGCAAGGGTCAGGTCACCGCGATGACCAAGGCCGCGAGCTACCTCTTGTGGTGGCGCAACTTCGAGACCATCCGCAGCTACCTGCTCGGGCACATGGTCTGGATGGTCAGCGACTCCACCGGGATCCCGCCGAACTACCTCGATCCGCTCGTCTTCGAGCTCGAGACCTACGGGAAGTTCCGGGCCACCGCCATCAAGGGGTCCACCGAGGGCCAGGCCGCCTACCGCAAGGTCTGGGAGGAGCAGCCCCAGCGCGACCTGCCCTTCATGTTCGGCTACCCCTCCAAGGCCCAGCACGCCCACCTCGTGGTGACCCGCCGCAAGAAGTAGGCGCCCGCGCCGCGGCGCGATCGAAACGAAACAGGGAGCCCGCGGGCTCCCTGTCTCGTCTCATGGGTCGGACGCGGGGGAGCCGGGGCTCCCCGCGTCACGAAGCTGTCAGCGCCCGCCGCGCCCGAAGCGACGGGGGGCGTTGCCGCCACCACCGCCCCCACCGCTGCGGCCGCCACCACCGCCACCACCGCTGCGGCCACGGCCGCCGCCACCGCCGTTGCGGCCGCCGCCGGTGCGGCCGCCCTGCTTGACGCTGCCGCGCACGCCGGCGCGGTAGTCGCTGGCGATGCCCTCGGCGTGGAACGGCTGGTCGACCAGGACCGGCAGCGGCTCCTGGATGAGCCGCTCGATGTCGCGCAGGTAGTCGAACTCGTCGCGCATGCAGAACGACAGCGCCACGCCCTCGCGGCCGGCGCGCGCGGTGCGGCCGATGCGGTGCACGTAGCTCTCCGGCTCGTTCGGCAGGTCGAAGTTGATGACGTGGCTCACGCCGTCGACGTCGATGCCGCGGGCGGCGATGTCGGTCGCCACGAGGGCGCGCACGCTGCCCTCGGAGAAGGCGGCCAGGGCGCGCTGGCGGGCGGCCTGGGACTTGTTGCCGTGCAGCGCGGCGCTGCTGACGCCGATCTTGCCGAGGAACTCGGTGATGCGGTTGGCGCCGTGCTTGGTCCGCGAGAAGACCAGGGTCCGCGTCAGGTCGCTGTCGGCGAAGAGGTCGGCGAGCAGCTCGTTCTTGTCGGCTTTGTCGACGAACATCACGGCCTGCATGACGCGCTCGACGGTCGTGGCGGCCGGGGTCACCTCGACCCGGACCGGCTCGTGCATCAGGGTGCGCGACAGCGACACGATCGCGCTCGGCATCGTCGCCGAGAACAGCAGCGTCTGGCGCTGCCGCGGCAGGTCCTTGATGACCCGCTTCACGTCGTGGATGAAGCCCATGTCGAGCATCCGGTCGGCCTCGTCGAGGATGAAGACCTCGACGTCCTGCAGCTCGATGAAGCCCTGCCCGATGAGGTCGAGCAGCCGCCCCGGGGTGGCCACCAGGACGTCGACGCCCGACGCCATCGCGCGCACCTGGGGCTTCTGGTTGACGCCGCCGAAGATGACGGTGTGCCGGAGCGACAGATCGGCGCCGTAGGTGGCGAAGCTCTCGTCGATCTGGATCGCCAGCTCGCGGGTCGGGGTCAGCACCAGGGCGCGGGTGCGCTTGGCGCGGCGGGACTTCTTGTTGGTGGCGAGGTGCTGCAGCAGCGGCAGCGAGAACGCCGCCGTCTTGCCGGTCCCGGTCTGCGCGATGCCGAGCAGGTCACGCCCGGCGAGCAGCGGCGGGATCGCCTGCGCCTGGATCGGCGTCGGGTGCGTGTAACCCGTGGCGGCGACCGCGCTCAAAAGCTCGGGCATCAGGCCGAGGTCCGAGAACAGGCCGCTGCCGACGACGGGCGCCGGAGCAGCCGTCGGGCGCGCCTGGGGGGCGCGGCTGGACGGCGTGGCGGTGGAGCGCGAAGCGGTCTTCGCGGTGGACTCGGCGTTGATCTTCCCGATCGTGGCGCCGGCGGTGTTGCTGCGGCCTGTGCGCTTGGCGGGCGCGGGGCTGCTGTTGCGGAGGTCGACGGTGTGTCGTGGTGAATTCGTAGAAGTAGTCATGAACTCCCTAGCGTTTGGCTAGGTCGGATCCCGCCGCCGTCAGGCGCGCGCAGATCGCTTCAGGGACTGGCACGCGGGTGGCCAGTGATGACCGCAATGCGGCCTACGAGGTGCTCGGGTTCGCGCCGTCCGGCTGGAGACCGGTGTCACGGGCGCGCCCGCTCCGAGCTTTTTGGCACAAGGCCGGGCTCTGTGTAAGGACTCCGACGGCTCCAGTCAAGAGAAGGTGCCGGCGCGCCCTCGCTCGTCGCGCCACGGACCCTCGTCGCGCGCACCGCGACCCGGTAGAATCCGGCGCCCTCCCCTCATCGCCAAAGAGAGCTCCCCGTGTCGTTGATTTCACCGAGCCGCCCCGCAGATGACGATCCCCTGGCGCTGTTGACCGCGTGCCACGCCCGCATCCGGAGCTTCGCGGGGCTGGCCCGGCGGCTGGGCGAGGCCGCGGGGCTGGCGGCGCCGGACGTGGTGGACGCCGCGGAGCGCGTCGGGCGCTACTTCGGCGAGGCGCTGCCGCTGCACGCGCAGGACGAGGAGGAGAGCCTCGCGCCGCGCCTGCGCGGACGTCATCCCGCCCTCGACCGAGCGCTCGAGCGCATGAGCGCCGAGCACCTCGATCACGCGCCGCTCCTCGCGCGCCTCATCGCCGTGTGCGAGCGCCTCGCGGTCGAGCCGGGCGCACACGAGGCCGTCCGCGCGGAGCTCCTGAGCGTGTCGACCGCGCTGGTCGAGGCGATGGAGTCGCACCTCGCTCGGGGACGCCGCGCCGCTGCTTCACCCTGAGAGGGCTCGTCAGGCGTGCTCGAGGGCTTGGGCGAAGTCGGCGAGCAGGTCCTCGACGTCCTCGCAGCCGACGGACACGCGCACCAGCCCGTCGGTGATGCCGGCCGCGAGACGCGCCTCGCGGGGCATCGCGGCGTGGGTCATGCTCGCCGGGTGCTGGATGAGCGTCTCGATGCCGCCGAGCGACACGGCCAGCGTCATCAGCTCGACGTGGTCCAGCATCGCCGCGCCGGCCTTCACGCCGCCCTTGACCTCGAAGGACATGAGCGCGCCGGGGCCGTCCATCTGGCGCGCCGCGAGCTCCCGCTGCGGGTGGCTGGCGAGGCCGGGGTAGGCGACCCACTCGACCTTGGGGTGCGCCTCGAGCCACTCGGCGACGCGCATGGCGTTGGCCTGGGAGGCCTTGACGCGCAGGGACAGGGTCCGCAGGCCGCGCAGCACGAGCCACGCCTGGTGCGGGTCCATCACGGCGCCGAAGTAGTAGTGGCTCGCGCGGATGCGCTTGAGGAGCGCGTCGCTCGCCGGGATGATCATGCCGGCTACGACGTCGGTGTGGCCGTTGAGGAACTTGGTCATGCTGTGCATGACGACGTCGGCGCCGTGCTCGATGGGGCGCTGCAGGATGGGGCTCGCGAAGGTGTTGTCGACCATCAGGAGCGCGCCGTGGGCGTGGGCGATGTCGGCGATCGCCCGCAGGTCGCTGATCGTCAGGGTCGGGTTCGCCGGGGTCTCGACGAAGACGAGCTTCGTCTCGGGGCGCATCGCCGCGGCGACGGCGGCGGTGTCCGAGCTGTCGACGAACGTCGCGGTGACGCCGAAGCGGGAGAAGTCGCGCTCGATGACGACCCGGGACGGGCCATAGACCGAGCTCGAGCTAACGATGTGGCCGCCCTGCTCGAGCAGCGCGAAGACGCTCGTGCACAGGGCCGCCATCCCCGAGCCCGTCGCCAGCCCGCCGGCGCCGCCCTCGAGGGTCGACACGGCCTCCTCGAGCCGGGCGATGGTCGGGTTGCCCATCCGGGTGTAGATGTAGCCCTCTTCCTCACCGCTGAAGCGCGCCGCACCCTGGCCGCAGCTGTCGAACGCGAAGGTCGAGGTCTGATAGAGCGGTGGGGCCACGGCTCCGGTCGCAGGATCTTTGTGCTGTCCTGCGTGGATGGAACGGGTCGTGAGACCGAGCTTGTTGAGATCGTGGGCCATGTTAGCGCTCCTTCGCACCGCGACAATCGTCGCAACCGGGGCGACCATCGCGCGCACGCCGGAGCGGTTCAAGCTCTTAAACCGGCAGGACTGCGGCATCTTGTCGCACTCCCGGGGCGCCCGCCCGGATGTCAATAACGTTGACGGATGGCCTCGGTGTCGCTGTCAGCTCCTGTCTGCGCCGACCCGCGCGGCGCGGCGCGACCCGGGGGAGCGAGCGAGCCGCGCGGGACGCCGTGTCAGTGCGTCGTCACCGGGACGGCGTCGAAGGGGCCGGGCTCGCCGGCCTTGAGCTCCTCGAGGCTCGGCGGGTCATCGGTCGTGACGACGCGGTCGCGCCCGGTGCGCTTGGCGCGGTACAGCATCTGGTCGGCGCGGGCGAGCTGGCGCGAGAGATCCGGCTCCTCGCCGCGGGTGAGGCTCACCCCGAAGCTCGCGGTGAAGGCCGGCCCGGCGTAGCCCGCCGCGGCCTCGGCCAGCGCCACCCGCAGGCGGTCGAGGGTCGCCCGCGCCTCGCCCCCGCCGCAGCCCGGGAGGAGCAGCGCGAACTCCTCGCCGCCGTAGCGGCAGACGAGATCGCCGGGGCGGAGGTTCTTGCGCAGCACCTCGGAGAAGAGCCGCAGCGCGCGGTCGCCGGTGTCGTGGCCGGCGGTGTCGTTGAGCCGCTTGAAGTGGTCGAGGTCGACCAGCACGACGGCGTGCGGGCCGCCGGGGCGGGCTTGCATCACGCGCGCCGCGCTCTCCTCGAAGCTGCGTCGGTTGGCGAGCCCGGTGAGCGGGTCGGTCGCCGCCTGGAGCTGGCTCGACGACAGCGTCCGGAGCATCCCGATGCGGCTCCCGCCGTGGGTCGCGACCGTCTCGAGGCGCTGCACCGTCTGCTCGGGCCAGGCCGCACGCTCGGGGCCCGTCACGTGCATCACGCCGATGGTGCGCCCCATCACGTTGACGGGCACGCAGGTCGCCGAGCACACCGCCCCCGGGCGGTCGCGCAGCCGGGGACAGGCGTCGAGCTCGCGGCTCGATTCGAAGCGCAGCGTCTGGCCGCAGCGGATCGCGGCGCACTGCGACGGGTGGTCGACCGGGCACCCCGGCGGCTCCGCCCCGGCCGCGTGCGCGCGGCGGCGCAGGTGGGCGCGGCTCGAGTCCGCGAGCAGCACCTCGGCCGGCATCCCGGGCAGCGCGCTCTCGATGGCCAGCGCCACCGTGTCGAGCGCGTCGTCTTCGGTGTCGGCGAGATCGAGGGCCCGCTGCAGGCGGCTGCCGAAGTCCGAGCGCGCCGACTCCTCGCGCAGGGCGCGCTCGCGCTCCTGCACCGACGCGGCGACCTGCGCGATGGTCTGCTCGAGCCGCGCGAGGGGGTCGGTCCCCCGGGCGGGCTGAAACTGCGTCGGCGCTCCCGCCGCGCGCGCCTCGGCGAAGGCGATGGTCGCCTCGATCCGCCGCCGCATCCCGGCGTAGAGCCGCCACGCCAGCAGCATCGTCGCCCCGGCGAAGCCCAGAAACACCCACAGGAGCAGCATCCACGTCCCGCGCAGCGCCTCGCCCGCCCCGCGCACGGCGTCCACGGTCAGCGTGCCCTGCACCAGCGACACCGCGACGCCCTCGTTCGCGGTCGCCATGTCGGCGAGGAGGAACCCGGTCGCGACCAGGATCGCGACCGTGAACAGCCCCAGCGGCGCCAGGCTGCCCACGAGGGCGTGGCGGAGGAGCATCGGCTTGTGGGATCGGTCGGACATGCGGGCTCCGGGTCGTTCATTGCTCACAGCCCCTTCAACGTCGCGCGCGATTACGAACTTGAGCGTTTTTGATTTCAGTTCTTTACAATTTCTCACGTGAACGCATTCGCTACGGCGGGTCGCGCCCCGCAAGCCCGCGCCGGACGCGCCCCGGAGACGCTTTGAACCTCGACGATCTCTATCGCCTCGGGCTCGTGGTCATGGCGGGCTGGACGATCCTCACCGTCGCTCTCCTGCTCCGCCTCGTCGCGCCCTACGGTCGCCACGGCCGCGGCGGCTGGGGGCCCACCATGCCGGCGCGCTGGGCTTGGATCCTGTTCGAGTCCCCGGCGGTGGTCCTGCTCACCGCGGTCTTCCTCGTCGGGCCGAACGCCGGCGCCCCGGGACCGACCGCGCTGATCGCGCTGTGGCTGCTCCACTACGTCCACCGCGACCTCGTCTGGCCCTTCCGCATGACCAGCGGGCACAAGCCGATGCCCCTCGCCGTCGTCGCCGCCGCGTTCGCCTTCCAGATCGTCAACAGCGGGCTCATCGCCCTGTGGCTCGGTCACCTCGGGACCTACCCGGCCACCTGGCTGAGCGATCCGCGCTTCATCATCGGGGCCGCGCTGTTTCTCGCCGGCTTCGCCATCAACGTCCACGCCGACCACGTGCTCTTCACCCTGCGCGCGCCCGGCGAGACGGGCTACAAGATCCCGCGAGGCGGCCTCTACCGCTGGGTCTCGTGCCCCAACTACCTCGGCGAGCTGCTCGCGTGGAGCGGCTTTGCCCTGGCGAGCTGGTGTCTGCCCGGCCTCGCCTTCGCCGTCTACACCGCCGCCAACCTCGTCCCCCGCGCCGTCGCCCACCACCGCTGGTACCGCGAGCGCTTCCCCGACTACCCGGCCGACCGCCGCGCGCTGATCCCGGGGCTGCTCTAATCATTGTCAATATGATTGACGGATGTCGTCGGGGCGGCTCGGGGCCTCAACTGTCGAACACATTCGACGGTTTTCGTCGTGTCGAGTTCGTTGGACGGCTCAGTGCCGTACTTCGCGTCAGACCAGGGCGCCGGCGACGAGGTAGGCGGCGACCGACACGCCGGCGACCGTCAGCGCGTACGGGAGCTGGGTGTTGACGTGGTCGATGTGGTCGGTGCCGGCCGCCATCGAGGCGATGATGGTCGTGTCCGAGATGGGCGAGCAGTGGTCGCCGAACACCCCGCCGCCGAGCACCGCGCCGACCCCGAGCTCGACCGGCACGCCGAGGGCCGCCGCCATCGGGACCGCGATCGGCAACATGATGGCGAAGGTCCCCCACGAGGTGCCGGTCGAGAACGCGATGAAGCAGGCGACCAGAAACAGCAGCGCCGGGGCGAGGGCCGGCGCGAGGCTCCCCGAGGCGACCTGCGCGACGTAGGTCCCGGTCCCGAGCTGCTTGGTCACCGCGCCTATCGCAAATGCGAAGACCATCAGCATCGCGAGCGGAATGAGTCCGCCAAAGCCCTTGAAGAAAAGGTCAATTGACTCGCGTGGCGTCAAGATGCGCTGCACGATTGCCAGGCCGGCGGCGACCGCGGTGGCGGCCAGGACGGCCCACAGGACCGCGGTGGATCCCGAGCCGGCGAGCAGATCGCCGTCGCCGGTGATCCACAGCCCGACCGGCATCATGACGACCATCACGGCGATGGGGAGGAGGAAGTTGAGGGCGCGATGCGGGATCCCGGGGGCGGCGTCGATGGCGGTGATCTCGGTCGACACGACCGGCTCGGCGCCCGGCCGCAGCAGCTCGCCGGTCTCGTAGACGCGGCGCTCGGCGGCGCGCATCGGGCCGAAGTCCCGCCGCATCAGGACGACGAAGACCAGCGAGAAGGCGACGGTGAGGAGCGCGTAGAAGTTGAACGGGATGGCGCCCACGAGCACGCCGACCGGCTGCTCGACCCCCTCGTCGGTCAGCAGCTTGGCGATGTAGGCGCCCCAGGCGTTGAGCGGGATGAGCACGCAGATGGGGGCCGCGGTGGCGTCGCAGAGGTAGGCGAGCTTCTCGCGGGAGACGCGCAGCTTGTCGAACAGCGGGCGGCAGACGGCGCCGTTGACGAGCGAGGTGATGGAGGACTCGACGAACACGACCAGGCCGATGAGCCAGCTCAGCAGCATCGCGCGCCGCGGCGTGGTGACGAGCCCGCGCCGCGCGATGGCGTCGATGAAGCCGCGGACGCCGCCGGCGCGCTGGGTGATGGCGATGAGGGCCCCGATCATCGCGCTGAAGATGATGACCCGGGTGTTGCCGGCGTCGCTGAAGACCTGCACGCAGGCCTCGATGGCGGCGGCGAGGCCGCTCAGGGGGTCACCCTCGGCGAGGATGGTCGTGCCCGCCCAGATCCCGAGGAAGAGCGAGACGAAGACCTGGCGGGTCGCGATCGCGAGCGCGATGGCGAGGACCGGCGGCAGGACGCTGAGCCAGGTGGGGGCGTGCTCCACGGGTCACTTCCCGATGCAGAAGGCGCTGAAGAGGCGGTCGAGGACGTCCTCGATGGTGGTGACGCCGACGAGCTCGGCCAGGGCGTCGGTCGCCTCCTGGACGTCGACGCACGCGAGCTCGCTCGGGGCGCCGTCAGCGAGCGCCCGAGCCGCGTCGTCGAGCGCCCGCGCGGCGCGGTCGAGGGCGGCGCGCTGGCGCTCGCGGGCGATGACCAGGCCGCCGCCCGGGTCCGCGGCCCCCCCGAGGGCGGCGACGATGGCCTCGCGCAGCGCGGGG
>PHBI01000242.1:8430-15729 GCA_002841945.1 Deltaproteobacteria bacterium HGW-Deltaproteobacteria-14 | reverse complement strand
TGGTGGGACGACTTCTGGGACTCCAGGAAGAACGCGGCAGCATGAGCGCTACCCACTGTTCTGGATCACACCCCCCGGCGCGAGGCTCCTTGACACGGGGGCCCCGCGCGTGGCTAACTCCCGCGTCCCGCAGCTCGAGGAGAGGAACGACATGGCGCGCGTAACCATCGAAGATTGCCTGGACCAGGTGGACAACCGCTTTGCGCTCGTCATGCTGGCCGCCAAGCGCGCTCGCCAGATCCTCAACCGCAACGGCGAGTGCATGATCGACGCGCCGAAGAACAAGGAAGCCGTCAAGGCGCTGCGCGAGATCGCCGCCGGCAAGGTCGCCTTCCGCGACGACATCGCCGAGCTCCTGACCGGCTGGAACCCGCGCGGCACCCGCGAGTGACCCGACGGATGCGCGACCGAGGCCCCCAACCGGACCGCGTGGTCGCCCCCCTCCGTCGCCTCCTCGCCGCCGCCGCGATCGGCCTGCTCACCCTCTCCAGCGCCGGCTGCCGCCACGTCTACGATCCGCCCGACGACGTCATCACCGACGCCGCCGCGCTCGTCGCCACGGTCACCGATCGCGCCGGCCCCCAGACCGCCGCCATCGAGGCCCGCGCCACCCAGTACGGCGACCGCGGCGTCATCAAGGGCAAGCTCGCCATCCTCCTCGCGAGTCCGGCGTCGGTCCGCTTCTCCGGCCTGTCGCCGACCGACGACGTCGTCAGCGTCCTCGCCACCGACGGCGGCGGCTTCACCACCTTCGAGCGCGGCGCCAAGGTCTGCTACACCGGCCGCGCGTGCGCCGAGAACGTCGGCCGCCTCGTCCCCATCGCCATGCGCCCCGACCAGCTCGTCGGCGTCCTCGTCGGCCGCCCACCCCTCATCGAGCACGGCGTCGAGCGCGCCAGCTGGGACAAGAAGGTCGGCGCCTACCGCCTCGAGCTCGAAGGGCAGGGCGGCCTGGTGCAGCGCCTCTGGGTCGCCCACGGCACCGGCGAGGTCCGCCGCGCCCAGCTCGTCGAGGGCGGCACCGTCACCGTCGACCTCACCTACGACGACTGGTCCCAAGAAGGCGCCTACCGCCTCCCACACCAGCTCGACGTCAAGATGAAGCGCGGCGACGTCGACCTCCGCCTCATCTACCGCACCGTCGACCTCGACCTCGCGCTCGACCCCAGCGCCTTTCAGGTCCAATGCCCCGCCGGCACCGACGTCCGCGTCCTGCGCTGCGACGACGAGGAGGTGCCGCCCAGCCCCGTGGAGCCCTCGCCATGACCAAGGGAAAGAAGGGACGCGGACGCTTCATCGTCCTCGAGGGTATCGACGGCGCCGGCACCACCACCCAGCTCGCGCGCATCGTCGACTGGCTCCAGGACCGCGGCGAGCTCGCCCACGGCACCCACGAGCCCTCCGAGGGGCCCATCGGCGCTCTCATCCGGCAGGTCCTCCGCGGTCGCCTGGTCGCCACCCCGTCCGGCAAGAAGGTCGAGCCGGTCGACCCGGCCGCCGTCGCGCTGCTGTTCGCCGCCGACCGCCTCGATCACGTCCACAACGAGATCGCGCCGCTCCTCGATCAGGGCTGGCACGTCATCTGCGACCGCTACGTCGTCTCGAGCTTCGCCTACCAGGGCCTCGAGACCGACCTGCGCTTCGTGCGCCAGATCAACGAGAAGGCCATCACCCCCGACCTGACGATCTTCCTCAAGGTCCGCCCCGAGGTCGCCATGGCCCGCATCGAGGCCAGCCGCATCGGCCGCGAGAGCTTCGAGAAGCTCAACATCCAGAAGAAGGTCGCCGCTGCCTACGAGGAGCTCCTCGCGCAGTACCGCGGCGGACGGGTCGTCACCATCGATGGCGAGCAGGCCGTCAGCAGCGTCACCCAGGCGGTCCGAAACGCCGTCGAGGATCTCTTCCGGTAGCCTTCAGCGGCGTTCCGGCGACGGCTCCCAGTCCCGGGTGTACTCCGGCAGCATCCACACCCGCTGGCGTGGCCCGATCCGCACCTGCACCGCCTCCGAGCGCGGCACCTGGCGCCCCGAGACGAAGCACGTGACGAGCTCCTCTTCGGCCTGCTCACGCGCCTCCGGCTCTTGGCTCACCCGCACCTTGACCGTGCCCATGCAGCTCTCCTCGAGGGAAGTGACTCAGGGGGCATCGCAGCAAGGTGCGTGCCACGCCTGGAGCTGCAGCGGTATGTGCTTGACTGTACTTGCGAATCAAGGCTGGGCGCCCGTCGCGGGCGGCCTCGCGAGCCCCCTCGTCCCATGACACCGCTGTCATGCCCTGGTGAGTCGCTACACCTATTGAACGCGCACCTGCGGGGGCGCCGTGGTGGAGCGGCTGGCCCCACTCTCGTTCGCCGCCCGCCGCTAGCGGCGCCCCCCACTCGCGGGGGCAGTGCGCCAGCTCTGCCGACGCCGGGGTTCGTGCGTCAGGGCCGTCGGCGGACGCTGGGCCGCCACAGGAATCGCTCGTTCGGGTCGCCCCGGACGTTGGCGACTTCAGACTCGACCGGCGCGCCGGCAGGCAGTAGGTTCCGCGCCATGAGCTACGAACCACCACCGCTCCGCTCCGACATCGCCGCCGCCGCGGACGCCTTCCGCCACGGACAGGTCGTGGTGGTGCGCGACACCACCCACCCCGAGCGCGGCGGCGTCGTGGTTGCGGCGGCCTCGCAGACGAGCGACGACATCGTGACCTTCATGGCGACCCACGCCTGCGGTCTCGTCTGCGTCGCGCTCCTCCCCGATCGCCTCGAGCGCCTCGGCCTCACCGCCACCGGCGCCCCCGCGGACCTCGCTCGCGAGCGCCTGACCGCCTCGGTCGAGGCAAAGAGTGGCGTCTCCACCGGCATCAGCGCCGCTGACCGGGCCCGCACCGTCCACGTCATCGCCGACCTCGCGAGCCACGCCGAGGACCTCGTCAGCCCCGGCCACGTCTTCCCCGCGGTCGCCGAGCCCGGCGGCGTCGTCGTCCGGCCCGGCTGGGCGGAGGTCGGCGTCGACCTCGCCCGCGTCGCTGGGGTCCAGCCCGTCGCCGCGACCTTCTGCCGCATCCTCGGCCTCGACGGCGAGGTCCTGACCGGCGCCGGCCTCGTCGCCTTCGCCGAAGACCACGGCCTCCCCCACCTCACCATCGCCGACCTCGTCAGCCACCGCATGGCCAGCGAGTCCTTCGTGGTCCAGCTTGGCCAGTCGACGCTCCCGACCGCCTGCGGCGAGTTCATGGTCCGGGCGTTCCAGAACCGCCTGACCGGTCAGCAGCACCTCGCCCTCTCGGTCGGCGACCTGCGCAGCCCCGAGCCGACGCTCGTGCGCCTGCACTCCGAGTGCCTCACCGGCGACGTCTTCACCTCGCGCCGCTGCGACTGTGGACAGCAGCTCCACGAGGCGCTGCGCCTGGTCCAGGCCGAGGGCCGCGGCGCCGTCCTCTACCTGCGCCAGGAGGGCCGCGGCATCGGCCTCGCCAACAAGGTCCGCGCGTACGCCCTGCAGGACGCCGGCCGTGACACCGTCCAGGCCAACGTCGACCTCGGCCTGCCCGCCGACCTGCGCGACTATGGCATCGCTGGCCAGATGCTGCTCGCCCTCGGCGTGCGCAAGGTCCGCCTGATGACCAACAACCCGCGCAAGGTCGCGGGGCTCGAGCAGCAGGGGATCGAGGTCGAGCGCGTCAACCTCGAGATCAGCCCCTCCGCCGACAACCACCACTACCTCGCGACCAAGAAGGTCAAGCTCGGTCACCTGCTCGAGAAGGTCTGAGCGAGGCGGCGGACCGGGGCCTGTCCCCACCGGGAGTGCGGGCGTCCCGCCCGAACAGGTCTGAGCGAGGGAGGTGGCCTGGACGCGTCGCGGTGCAGCACGCTGCGGGCGGGACGCGCCCACAATCCCAGTGGCGGCGTCGCGGTGCAGCACTCTGCAGGCGGGGCGCCCACAACCCCAGTGGCGGTGCCGGGGTGCAGGGCTCTGCCGGCGGGGCGCTCACAACCCCAGCGGGGGGCGGCGGGACGGCAATCCCCGTGGCGGCCAGTGGTGATGCTGCAGTGCAGCAACCGCGGGGGCCCCCGCAGCTCCAGTGGCGGCGCAGCTAGAAGTAGTCGTGGCGCAGGTCGAGGGAGAGGGCCCAGATGAGGCCGCCGAAGGTGTACGCGCCGGTCGGTCGGCCCGTCGGATCCTTCTGCACGACCCGCTCGTCGAGGCGCGTCAGCTGCACCGTCAGGTCGAGGCTCAGCGGCGCCGGTGACAACCCGATCGGGTCGCCGAACGTCACCCCGGCGCCGAGGCTGAAGACGTGCGCCGTCGCGTCGAGCAGGTTCGTCTGGTAGATCGGCGTCGGCAGCGGAGTGGGGCGCCAGAACCAACCGGCGCGCGCGGTCCACGTCGTGTCCGGCCGCCACTCGACCCCGACGCGCGGGGTCACCGTGTCGCGGGCCCCCACCGGCGCGCCGGTCGAGCGCACGTCGATCAGCGCGCTCGGCGCGTCCTGCGGGTCGGTCGGCGGCCGCACGCCGCTGTCGTCCACCGTCAGCGTGAAGTCCGCCCCGGCCGGCGGCGCCGCGCTCCACAGCTCCCACGTGAACCCCGCCTCGATCGACACCCCGGGCTCGGGCGCCGGCGCGCTCTCCCACCCGAGCCCGATGGCGAGCTGGCTCGGCGTGTAGAGGCTCACCCCGTGCACGTACACGTCGAGGTCGCCGATCCCCTCGATCGTCGCGACCACCGGCAGGGCGTAGTCCAGCTCGAGCTCGTGGCGCCACGTCGCCCCAACGCGAAACCCCGCGAACGGGCCCAGCGCCAGCCCCACCGTCGGCGCCACCACCGGGACGATCTGCACGTCGATCGACTCCCGCGTGAAGCGCCCCTCCGACAACGACAGCGACGCGTTCACCTCGCCGTCGAAGGCCGCCAGCACCTGCATCCCCACCCCGACCCGCAGCCACGGCGCTGGCTCGCCCGCCAGCGCGAGCGCCAGCACCAGCTTGTCCGGCAGGTTCTGATAGCGATAGAAGTACGGCGTCGCCGGGTCGAACGACTCGATGCGCGTCCCGCTCGTCAGCGGGTGGAACAGCGCGATCCCGAAGCCCAGCAGATCCTGGAACACCCCGCTGATCGGCGTCGATCCGCCGAGGTGGAAGCCCGCGCTCGTCTCCGGCAACAGCGGCGCGAACTCCCCCTGCGTCGGGTCGAAGTGCAGCGCCGGCATCACCAGATCAAGTCCCATCCCGAAGTGCGTCTGCTTGCGCGAGAGGATGTTGGCCGGGTTGTAATAGGCCGCGTCGTAGTTGATCCCGAGCGCCACCTGCGCGCTCCCCATCCCCCGCGCCCGCGAGCTGAAGCCGTACAGGTCGAAGGACGACCCCCGCGCCGCGCCACCGAAGGCGACCGCGAGCAGCGCGACGAGCAGCGCACGTCCTGGGAACCGTTGCGGCATCCGCGAGACAATAGCCGCTGTCGCGATATCGGAAAACAGACACTATACTGCGCCGCAGCCGTCGCCGGCGGCTCCCACCGTGAAGGCCCTCCGTGAGCGAGAACCTGCCGACAACCCTGCACGACGCCGCGCCGAGCCGTCTCCTGACGGTGCTGCGCGGCCCGGTGTGGAGCCTCCGCGTCGAGGGGCAGCGCGTCTCGATCGTGCTCCAGGGGGCGCCCCTGCCGGGCGGCGCCGAGCTGTCCGAGCTCGTCATCCGCCTGCCCCACGTCAGCTTCCCCTTCGACTTCCGCGAGGGCATCGAGCGCTTCCGCCACCACCGCGGCCACGCCGACGGGCTCGAGCTCGGCGTCGACGCCCGGGTGCTGCTCGACTGGCTCCACCGCGTGTCCGGCGGCCGCCTCGGCGGCAACGCCCACGACGACAGCCTCGTGCTGTCCGGCCGCACCGACGAGGGCGCCCGCTACACCGTCCGCGCCCGCCTCGTCGCCGACCCCGATCCGACCGACGACGAGCCTACGCTCACGCTGTCGCTCTACCAGGTCCGCGTCTACGGCCAGGTCGGCGAGCCCTGGCCGCTGCTCGCCAGCCGCGTCATCGATCTGCTGCCCGCCGACCTCGTCGTCGACCGCACCCTCACCACCGCTCGCCTGCGCATCGTCCGCCCCGCGCTCGCCTTCGCCCTGTCCGCCCTCGGCTGGAAGCTCCCCGACGTCACCGCCCTCCGCGCCCGCGGCGTCGAGCTGCGCGAGGGGCGGCTCGTGGCCCGCTTCCGCGGCGACGACGCCGATCTCGGCCCGATGCTCACCCTCGACACCATGGCAGAGACCGCGCTGCGCGGCGCCTTCGAGCGCTTCGTCGAGGACCTCGAGCTCAAGCGCCACCACGGGCAGGTCGACCGCCTCCTCGCCACCCAGCAGGTCCGCGAGGCCCTCGCCGAGATCTACCGCGCCCTCGACGGCCCCCCCCAGCCGGGCTTCCTGGCCGAGCGGCTGATCGGGATTTGTGCATCGCAACCAATCTTGCATGACGAGGGTGAGCGGGTCTGCCGCGATCTCTTGCGCATCGCACCAAGCTACGAGCCGGCCCTGTGTGGGCTCGCCTCCATCGCCTTCGGTCGTGGCCGCTCGGAGGAGGCGGCGGTCCAGCTCGAGCGCCTCGCCGCCGTGCTCACCGCCCCCGCGGACCGGGAGGACGCGACCGCCGCCGACCTGACGGTCGCCGAGATCCTCCGCGAGTCCGCCAGCGACGAGGCCCGCGCCGCGCTGAGCCGCGTCCTCGAGCGCTCTCCGGACCACGAGGAGGCGCTCGAGATGCTCATCGGCCTCAGCGACGCCGAGGGGGATCTCCGGGCCACGCTGCCGCTCTACAAGCGCCTCCTGTTCGCGGCCCGCAGCCGCGACCGCACCCGGGACGCCGGCCTGCGCCTCGCGCGCCACGCCCTCGAGCGCGACCAGCCCGAGGACGCGCGGGTCTTTCTCCGGGTCGTCCTCGAGGCCTCCCCCGACGACCTCGAGGCCCAGCTCGCCCTCGCCGAGGTCGAGCGCCTGAGCGGCGCGCCCGCCGAGGCCGCCCGGATCCTCGACGGCGCGCTCAGACAGATCCCGCCGACCGACGCCGCGAACGCCGTGCGCGTCATCGCGCGGCTCGCCCGCCTCGCCCTCGACCCGATGAACGACCTCGGCCGGGCGCGCCGGGTGCTGTGGCGCGCGGTGGACCTCGCCCCGATCGACGACGAGCCGGCCCTGGTGTTGGCGCGCCTCGCCCTCGACGCGCGCGAGCCGGTGCTGGCCGAGCGCTACCTCGAGTTCATCGGCGCCGCGAGCCCGCGCTGGGCCGAGGCGCAGGCGCTGCGCGCCGAGGGCTTCCTCGCCCGCG
>PHBI01000242.1:0-8420 GCA_002841945.1 Deltaproteobacteria bacterium HGW-Deltaproteobacteria-14 | reverse complement strand
CGCCCGCGCGCGGGTGCTCCACCAGGTCGGCGAGCTCTACGCCTCGATGAACCTGCGCTGGGACGCCATCGCCCCGTGGGAGCAGGCCCTCGAAGAGGCGCCGGGTGGCCCCGAGGCCGCGGCGGTCGCCGCGCGCCTGCTCGACCTCTACGCCGAGTTCGGGATGTGGCCGCGCCACCAGGAGCTCGGCAAGGCGCGCCTGCCGCGCGAGCACGAGCCCGCGGCGCGGGTGGTGCTGTTGGTCCGCCTCGGCCGCGTCGCGCTCGACGAGCTCGACGACGCCCTCGAGGCGCGGCCGTTCCTCGAGGAGGCGGTGCGCCTGGCGCCACGCCACGTCGTGGCCCTCGAGCTGCTGCGACGCACCCTCGAGACCCTCGAGCAGGGGATCGCGCTCATCGGCGTGCTGAGCCGCCTCGAGACCCTGACCGGCGACGAAGCCGCCCGCGACGCCTGCCGCGTCCGCCTCGCCGAGCTGCAGCTCGACGGCCTCGGCGCCCCCGGTCAGGCCCGCGCGACCCTCGGTCGGGTGACCGCCGCCCGCGCCCGCGATCCCCGGGTCGACGCCCTGCGCCGCCGCCTGGGGATGCCGGTCGAGGCCGCCCCGGTCGCCGCGGTGACGCTCGGGCCGTCGTCGGCCGCGTCGCGCCCGGTGCCCGCGGCGCCACCCCGCTACGAAGACGCCCTCGACCTCGCTGACCGCGGCGAGCGCGGGCGCGCGCTGTCGTTGCTCGATCGGATCCTGACCGTCACCCCCGACCACGTCCCGGCCCAGGAGCTCCGGCTCATCCTCGAGGCCGACGCCGAGGGGCTCTCGCCGACCCGCCCGGCGGCCGATGATCCCGAGGGGCCGCCGACGATGCCGGTGCGTCGGCCGAGCGTGGTCGGGATGGTCGCGGTCGCGCAGCCGGCGGTCGCGGCGTCCCGCGTGGACCGGCGGGTGGCCACTCAGGAGTTCGAGGCGCTGCCGGCGAGCGCGGTGCGCCAGGGGAGCGAGCTGGCGGCGCTGCGGCGGGCGACCTCGGGCCCCGCCGTCGACGCGGCCCTCGACGTCAAGATCGACGAGGCCGACCGGCTCGACGCCGCGATGCAGGCGGCCGAAGGGCGTCTGCGCGGGGGCGACACCGCCGGGGCGCGACAGGCGCTCGAGGAGGCGCTGGAGGTCGACCCCGACTACGTCCCGGCGCTCGAGATCCTGGCCGACGTGCTGCGGGCGACCGACGATCACCCCGAGCGCGCGAGGGTGCTCGCGCGGCTGCTCGACACCGTGTTCGACGCCGACCAGTCGGCGACCTACCTGCGCGAGCTCGGGCACGTCCTGGCCGACCACCTCCGGGACGCCGAAGGCGCGCTCGAGCGCTGGCTCCGCTACCTGTCGTGGCGGCCGCTGGACGTCGAGGTCTTCGAGCGGGTCAAGCGCCGCCTCGAGGCCGACGGCGAGGACGAGGTGCTCGCCGACCTCTACGAGCGCCGCGCCGAGGCCTGGGAGGACGCCGAGGCCGGCGGGGTCGATCCGATGACCGCCTGGCGCCGCGCGGCGACGGCGCTTCGACACGCGGCGGGGTTGCGCCTACGCGCTGGTGACGCGGTGCTCGCCGTCGCCACCGCCGAGCGCGGCCTGGCGCTGGTCCCGGGCGAGCCCGAGCTGCTCGAGACCCTGGTCCGGGCCCGCGTCGCCGCCGGTGACGTCGCCGGCGCCACCGCCGCCATGGCGCACCTCGCGCCGCTCCTCCTCGAGGGGCCGCTCAAGGACGAGCTCCTCGTCCTCATCGGGCAACCGCCTCCGGACTGAAGGCGCTGCCCGAGGCGCTAGACGCCGCCGCCGACCTCGCCGTCGAGGAGGACACGCCGTGAACGACTTCACGCCCAGCGGGCACGTCACCCTGACCAGCGACTTCCACACCGCCGATGGCTACGTCGGCGCGATGAAGGGGGTCATGCTGCGCGTCGCGCCAGCGCTGCGGCTCCACGACATCGCCCACGACGTCCCGGCTCAGGACGTCGCCCACGGCGCGGGCACCCTCGCGACCGCCTGTCGCTGGTTCCCGGTCGGCACGGTGCACCTCGCGGTCATCGATCCCGGGGTGGGGACGGCCCGCGCCGCGATCGTCGTGGTGGCCGGCGGGCACGCCTTCGTCGGGCCGGACAACGGGCTGCTGCTCGACGCCGCGGTCGCCGCCACCCGCGCCGCCCACCCCGAGGGCCTGCGCGACCCGGTGTTGCAGGCGTGGCGCGTCGCGGACCACCCGCACCTCTTGCCGAACCCCTCGTCGACCTTCCACGGGCGCGACGTCTTCGCGCCGACGGCGGCGGCGCTCGCGGCCGGGCTCGTCACGCCGGACGCCGTCGGCCCGCCGATCACGCCGATCGCGCTCCCGTCGACCCCCGCGCCGGCCCCCATCGGCGGACACCTCGGCGCGACCATCGTGCGCGAGGACGCCTTTGGCAACCTCGTGACGAACCTCAGCGCCTGGCAGCTCGCCGCGTGGTCGCGCGGCCGGCCGGTGCAGGTGCGCCTCCCCGACGGACGCACCATCGCGGTCGCCCACACCTTCGGCGACGTCGCCCCGGGGACGCCGCTGGCCCTCATCGGCAGCGAGGACCGCCTCGAGCTCGCGGTCCGGGACGGATCGGCGGGCGCGTCGCTCGACCTCCGCCGCGGCGCCCGGGTGCAGGTGGAGCTCGCCGCGATCTCCGGCCGCTGAGAGCGCGCCAGGATATTAGAACGCCTTCCGAGAAGGTGTTTATATATTAAGGCGACTGTGATAGGCTCATCCTCATCCCGGCGATGGAGGTTTAGGATGAGCGTGGATAAGGAGTCACGGACCTGGTGAGTGAGCTGTTCCAGCACACCGGACCAGGTCGTCCGCCGCGATACGAGAGGCGGGCGATGTTGGATGCTTGTCTCTACGTGGTTCGCTCTGGTTGTGCCGATGCTGGCCCGCCGCATCACCTACGTCGAACCCGCATAATATATAAACACCTTCTGAGCGGCCGCGGTCCCTTGGACCCCCAACGCCGCCTCGCGAGAGGCGCTCGATCTCGGGTGACGAAACGGTGGCGTCCGCGATCGCACGCCGCTATAACGCTGCGGTTGTGAGTTCGACTTCGTCCCCATCCGCCTGGTGGCGTAACTTCGGTCCACCGCGCGCGCCCGCCGTGCGATATGCCGCCGCGCTCGTCGGGCCGCTCGCCGTCGTGATTCTGGCGTGCAAGATCCACAAGCTCGTGCGCTTCGGCGCCGATCCCGGCGGGGTCGTCGCCGGGATCGGTGAGGACCTCGCGTTCCTCGTCGTCTTCGCCGCCGTCGCGGTGCTCGTCATCGACCGGCCCGCCGGCTGGGGGCGGGCCGTCGCGCGGGTCGCGCTGCACCTCGTGACGCTCGCGATGACGCTCCTCGCCGTCGTCGAGCACGGGTTCTTCCTGACCACCGGGTCACTCCTGGACGCGGACCTGCTCGGCTATGGCATCGCGCACTTCGCCGCGCTGAAGGCGGTGTACGCCAGCGAGACCACGTGGCTCGTGTGGGCCGGGCTCGCCGGCGTCCTGCTGGTGAACCTCCTGCCCCTGTGGGCGTGTCGCCGGGGCCGGCTGGCGGCGCTGAGCGGGTCGGCGCGCCCGCGGCCCGGCGCGTGGCTGCGGCGGCCGACGGTCGTCTATCTCGCCACCGGCGGGGTGGTGCTGGTCGGCGGTTTCCTGGTCTCCGGGGCGGCCCTGCCCGGCGCCGCCGAGCCGCTGCGGGAGAACGTGTTCATCGCCTTCACGGTCGGCGACGAGGCCCCGACGGAGGCGGCGCCCCTCGAGCCCCTCGCCACCCTCGACCCCACCGAGGAGGTCGTCCTCGACGTCGCGCCGGACGCGCCGCGGCGCAACGTGGTCCTGATCGTCCTCGAGTCGACGCGCGCCAGGTCGACGACCCTCTTCGACCCCGATCTCCCGACGACGCCGGAGCTGGTGCGGCTCGCGGGGCGCGGGGCGACGATCGACGCGCTGTGGACGACCGTCCCGCACACCAGCAAGGCGCTCGTGAGCCTGCTCTGCGGCATCCACCCGCGACCGCAGCAGGAGATCACCGAGGGGGGGCCCGAGGGGATGCCGACCGCGTGTTGGCCCCAGCTGCTGCGCGACCACGGCTGGTCGACCGCGTTCTTTCAGCCCGCGACCGCCATGTTCGAGCGGCGCGACCAGCTCGTGAAGAACGCCGGCTTCGAGACCTTCGTGTCGCGGGAGTCCCTCGACGGCGCCGGCTTCGAGGAGACGAGCTACTTCGGCTTCGAGGACGACGCGATGCTCGCGCCGGCCCTCGCGTGGGTGGACGCGCAGCCCAAGGGGCGCCCGTTCGCGCTGACGGTGTTGACCCTCGCGTCGCACCACGACTACACCGTCCCCGAGCACTGGTCCCGGCGCGAGCTGTCGTCGAACCGCCTGCAGGACGACTACCTGAACGCCGTCTCCTACGTCGACCACTTCGTGGGTGAGCTGGTCGACGGGCTCGAGGCCCGCGGCCACCTCGACGACACCGCCATCATCATCGTCGGCGACCACGGCGAGGGCTTCGGCGAGCACGGGCGCCGGCAGCACGACTCGGTGATCTACGAGGAGGGGCTCCACGTCCCGGCGCTGCTGATCGCGCCGGGGGTCACCCCGGGGAGCCACATCGGCGGCCTGCGCCAGCACATCGACGTCGCGCCCACGGTGCTCGAGCTGGTCGGGATGCCCGTCCGCTCGGGGCTCCCGGGCAAGAGCCTGCTCGCGCCAGAGGGGCACGACCGGCTCTACGCGTGGTGCTGGTACGGAGGCCGGTGCGCCGCGGTGCGCGAGGGGGATCTCAAGGTCGTGCATCACTTCGGGCGCCGCCCGGACGAGGCCTTCGATCTCGCCGCCGATCCCCTCGAGCAGGCCGATCTGCTGGCGCCGGGCGCGCCGCCGCGGCCGGAGGTCGCGGGTCTGACGGCCGACCTGCTCGCCTACTCGGCGGCGACCGAGCGGCGCTACGCCATGCAGATCGAGCGGTTCCGGCGCGGGCTGGTGACGACGCTGCCGCCGTCGCCGTCGCGGCCGCTGGAGGTGCGCTTCGGAGACCAGCTGCGGCTGGTCGGGCTCGACGTGGCGCAGGCGCGCATCCTCGAGGGCGACCCGCTGCAGGTGACGCTGCACTTCCAGTGCCTCGCGCCCCTCGGCGAGCGCTGGCGCCTGTTCACCCACGTCATAGGCCTGACGCCGGAGGCGAAGAGCTTCGCCAACGCCGACCACGTGCCCGTCCACGGGCGCTTCCCGACGTCGTCGTGGCAGCCGGGCTACTACGTCGCCGACGTGTTCCGCTACCAGCCGTCCAAGCCGCTGCCGCCGGGGCGCTACGCCCTCGTGACCGGGCTGTGGGACGCGCAGGCGCAGGGTGACGCGGCGGCCACGCGGGCCCTGCCGCTCGCGGACGGGGTCGAGGTGGACGAGCTGCGCCGGGTCCACGTGCTGGAGTTCGAGGTGCTGGCCCGGCCCGGGAGCTGGGGCTTTGGGGCCCGCCCGACGGAGACGGGCGCCGCCCCGGGGGCGACCGCGCCCGCCGCATCAGGGAAGCGGTGACGCGGGAGGCGCCTGGGCGTTGACTCGGGGTCGCCGGCCGGACACTCTACTGGCGGGTCTCCTACGGGACTCCTGGGTTTGCCCAGAGGCGCGACGACGGGGGGTTGTCATGGCGCGCGCGAGAGGGGACTGGCGGCTCGTCGTGGGGCTCGCGTTGGCGCTCGTGGGCGCCGGTTGCGGCTCGACGGACAAGACCGGGAGCGTGGGCGACGGCGTGACGCCGCCGGCGGACACGGCGAACGGGAGCGACACGGGCGTCGTCGGCGACGACACCCTGAGCCCGCAGGACACGGTGGCGCCGCTGGACACGGCCGAGCCCGTCGACACCGCCCCGCCGGTGCCCGGTGGCTTCTTGGCGCCGTGCGAGCGCGACGCGGACTGCGACTCCGGCTGGTGCGTGGCGTCGCCGGGCGGGCTCGTCTGCTCGAAGCCGTGCCTCGAGACGTGTCCGGGGGGCTGGCGCTGCGCCGGCGTGTCGCGGAGCGGGCACGACGTCGAGTTCGTGTGCCTGAGCGAGACCGGGAGCCTCTGCCAGCCGTGCCGAGACAACGTCGAGTGCAACGCGGGGGTGCCGAACATCGCGGATCGCTGCGTCAGCTACGGCGACGCTGGGAGCTTCTGCGGGGTGGCCTGCGCGGGGCCGGGCGACTGCCCCACGGGGTACGCGTGCAGCGACGTCACGAGCGTCGGCGGGCAGGCGACGAAGCAGTGTACGCCTGTGTCGGGAGCGTGCGAGTGCAACACCGCCGGGATCCAGCTGGGGCGGTCGACGGCGTGCCGCTTCACCAACGACTTCGGCACCTGTGACGGCGCCCGGGGCTGCGGCGCGGCGGGGCTGACCGAGTGCAGCGGGTCCGGGGCGGCGGCGGAGGTGTGCAACGGCGTCGACGACGACTGCGACGGGGTGATCGACGAGGAGATCCCGGGCGAGGCGTGCACGGTCGCTGGTGACGTGGGCGTCTGCCCCGGCGAGACGCGCTGCGTCGAGGCGCACATGATGTGCATCGGGCGCACGCCGACCACCGAGGAGTGCAACGGCCGCGACGACGACTGCGACGGGACCGTCGACAACGGCTTCCCCGACAGCGACGCCGACACGCAGGCGGACTGCGTCGACGACGACGACGACGACGACGGGACGCCCGACAGCGAGGACTGCGCGCCGCTCGATCCGACCGCGCACCCGGGGGCGATCGAGGCGTGCAGCGGGCGCGACGACGACTGCGACGGCAAGACCGACGAGGAGGGGGCGACGGGGTGCGCGCCGTGGCTCCGCGACGCCGACGGCGACGGCCATGGGAGCACCGCGGCGGCGCGCTGCCTGTGCGGCCCGGACGCGGTGACGCGGGACGTCGTCGCGGGGGCGACCGGGGACGACTGCGACGACCTGGCGCCCACCGTGTATTCCGGCGCGCCCGAGGTCTGCAACGGGGTCGACGAGGACTGCGACGGCGAGACCGACGAGGGCGTGCTGTCGCCGTGTGGCGGGTGCTCGCCGGTGTGCCTGATGAACGCCGGCGGAGACCCGGCCGATCCCCTCGACGTCGAGGGTGGGAGCTCGCAGAACCTGGTGCCGGATCCGGCGGGCGGGGTGCGGCTGACGTCGGCGATGGCGTCCATCCCGTTCATCTGGATCGCGAACTCGGCCGAGGGGACGGTGTCGCGGCTCGACACGACCGACGGTCGCGAGATCGCGCGCTACAACGTGTGCTCCGATCCCAGTCGGACGGCGGTGGACCTCAACGGCGACGGCATCGTCGGGTGTCGCGGGGACGGCAAGGTCGCCAAGATCGCGATCCTCGAGGCCGACTGCATCGACCGCAACGGCAACGGCGTCATCGACACCTCGCGCGACGACAACGGCAACGGGCACATCGAGGCCGGCGAGCGGGTCACGGGCGACGAGTGCGTCCTGTGGCTGGTGCAGCCGGACGGCGCCGGGAGCGGGTGCTCGGGGAGCGCGGGCTGTGCCCGGGCGGCGGGGGTGGACAAGGACAACCACGTCTGGATCGGGTTCTGGAACTCGAAGCAGCTGCGCCAGCTCGAGTCGTCGACCGGGGCGACGCTGAAGAGCATCCAGCTGTCGAACCGGCCTTACGGCTTGGCGATCACCGGGGACGGCAAGATCTGGTACGCGTCCCGGTCGAGCTACGGCATCGGTCGGGTCGATCCCGAGATCGGCGAGACGCAGTTCATCGCGATGCCCGGCAGCCGCAGCGTCTATGGGCTGGCGGTCGATCACCTCGGCAAGGTGTGGGTCGCGACCGGGGAGTCGGCGGGCCTGTCGCGCTACGATCCCGTCGCGGGGACGTGGACCCACTTCGGGCCGTGGGCGTCGCGCGGGCTCACGCGCGGGGTGGCCGTGAAGGTCGTCTCCGACGGCGACGGCAACGTCCTCGGGGCCAAGGTCTTCGTCGGACACCACAACTGGAGCGAGATGTGCGGCTCCACCACGGTCGGCCAGCACCGCAACGTGTCGGTCATCGACGCCGTGACGCTGACCGAGAACCCGGTCATCGACATCGGCGCCGACCGCGGGCCGGTCGGGGTGGCCATCGACGTCGACGGCAACCTGTGGACGGTCAACCAGTGTACGTCGAGCGCGACCAAGGTCGACCCGGTGACGCGGACCGTGCTGGGGACGTTCTCGGTGGGCGCGAACCCGTACACCTACAGCGACATGACGGGCTACGCGCTGCGCAACATCACGGCGCCGACCGGGTACATCCGGGAGGTGTTCACCGGGTGGGACTCGGGCGAGACGGTGTGGAAGTCGATCTTCGTGGACGCCACGCTGCCCGGCAACGGGATCACCTACGTGCGGTTGCGCTATCGGGTGGCGG
>PHBI01000241.1 GCA_002841945.1 Deltaproteobacteria bacterium HGW-Deltaproteobacteria-14 | reverse complement strand
GGCTGGGGCCGCGGGCGAGCGCGGAGTGCCCGGGGCGAGCGGGCTCCCGGGCCAGGACGGGGCGCCCGGCGCCAAGGGCGACCCCGGCGAGGCCGGGCAGCCGGGCCCACAGGGCGAGTCGGGCCAGGACGGGGTGTGCGCGGGTAAGCTGCCGCTGTTCTTCGCGAGCATCAGCGGCGCCGAGGGGATCGCCTTCATCGGCGAGCCGCGGGTCATCGCCCTCGACATCACCCAGGGTGGCGCAGTGCCGGCCGCGCTGAGCATCACGGCGGTGTCGAGCGGCGGCCCGATCATCCGCAAGATCCCTGGCACGCTGAGCCTGGAGGTCGAGTGGGCGGCGGAGGACGAGGAGCCCGACGCGGAGGGCGACTTCGGCTATCTCGTCGCGGCGACCGACGGCTGCGTGCTCGCGATCGGCAGCTTCGAGCTGAAGGTGGCGCGCTTTCGCACCCACTTGAGCGTCGTGAACCTGTCGTCGATCCACGCGCCGCAGCTCGACGCGGTCCCTGCGGGCGGCGGCCGGTCCTACTTCGGCGCGGTGCCCTACGAGGCGGCGACGGGCTTCGTGGAGCTCGACCACGGCGACGTCGCCATCGACCTGATGACCGACGGCGGGGCGGTCGCGGCGGTCGCGACCCCCGCCCAGCCCCTCGCGCACGACACGCGCTACACGCTGGTCGTGATGGACCTCGCCGGCGGGACGGCCACGGCGTTCATCGAGGACAACGTCGACCCGGTGGGCGAGGCCGACCTCGCCCGCGCGCTGATCTTCCACGCGGCGGACGGCTTCGGCCCGATCAGCGTGGCCTCGCCCTTCGGGCCGATCGACGTGATGCAGGGCATCGGCTACGGCGTGCAGTCGGAGAGCGACACCATCCTCACGAACGTCGGCCCGATCCCCATCGTCGTCTCGGCGGACGGCGGCGACTACGCCGGCGCGGTCGCGCCCGCCGAGAACACCGTCGAGACCTCGTTCTTCTACGCCAAGGGCGGCGCCCTCTTCGGCCTCATCCGAGCCTTCAGCCTCGCCCTCGACTCCCCCGACGTCACCTACGAGGTCGTAGAGCTCTCGAAAGAGAACTGAGCCAGCCCCCCCGCGCGCACGCCCGCCTGTCCACGTCTTGTGGACATCATCCGCAAGGACAACAGAAACACCTTCTACGGGCACAAGCTGTATCTGTCCTCGGGCGCGTCCGGGCTCATCACCGATTGCGCGGTCCTCGACGGCAACCCGGCCGATGCCACGCTGGCCATTGACGCGGTCGAGCGCCATCGCGAGGTCTTCGGCAAGCTGCCGCGACAGGTTGCCTTCGATGGCGGCTTTGCCTCGCGCGCGAACCTCGACGCGATCAAGGAGCGCGGCGTCGAGGACGTCGCCTTCGCCAAGGGCCGCGGCCTCGAAGTGTCCGAGATGGCCAAGAGCAGCTGGGTCTATCGCCGCCTACGCAACTTCCGCGCCGGCATCGAGGCTGGCATCTCGTTCCTCAAGCGCGCCTTCGGTCTGGATCGGTGCACCTGGAGCGGCCTGCCGTCGTTCAAGTCGTACGTCTGGTCCAGCATTGTCGCCGCGAACCTGCTCGTGATGGCGCGGCACGCAATCAGCTGAAGCTCCGCCCGCCCTGACCAGTTTCGATTCGAGAGCACCCCATGGGTGGGGGCTTCGCGCCACGATCTTGGTTATGAACCGCGTTCACGAGCACTTCGCGGCCACGACGGGTCTCGAAGCGCGCGACATCAGTCTCGATCACCGGCCTCTCATCCGCTCCAGAAGCGCCAAGTAGTCGTTTTGACATGGGAACTAGCTAGTCTGAGACGGCAGGTCGGGACACGGAGGTCGTAGCTGCCCCCGTAGGTCGACAAAGTCGGCCGGAGGGGGTCGCGAATACCGCAGTGGCCCGACCGATACCCGGGCGCTGCGCCCCGCACCCCGCGAAGGAAGCCCTGATAGGCCCGCCTGGCCAACGCGAAGCGGCCCAGGCGGTGGCGAAACTGATCTGGATCTGTCCGAGAGACGGCGGCCCAGATGAACACCCCCTGTCCCGTCACTCGGCGCGGATGAGGTAGACGACGGCGGCGTTGACGGGACGCGTCTCGGCGTCGCCGCCCGCGATGGCGTGGGTGTGGGCGCCGGCTGGGTCGGTCGTCGGGTTGTTGCTGTTTCCGGTCGCGTCCCAGTCCGAGCCGCCGAGCGTCGTGGACGTGGACCTGAGCGGCTGTCCGTTCAGCCAGGCGCGCCGAAGCACCTCGGAGTGACTGTGAGTGCCCGCGGACGCCGCAGAGAACGGGTTGCTCGGTGTCCCCGTGGCGGCCCCCTGGCAGGATCCGACCATCCGACCGCCGTTGGCGCCCGCCGCACATGCCGAGCGGGCGTCCACGTCCGGGTCGACCGCCCCCTCGGGGTCGTAGCCGCGCAAGAAGCGACCGCGGAGGTCCGGCAGGTTGAAGTCGCAGCCGACCGTGGTCATCCCGTCGGGCTTGGTGCACGCGCCGGTGCTGCCGTCGCCCCACGAGGTCAGGATCGCCGCAAACAGGGCGGGATAGTCGCCGCTGCGGCGCGCGCTGCCGTCGGCGACGAGCCAACCGCCAGGCCGATTGGTGGCCGGACCGGCGAAGGGCGCGAGCAGACCCGCGGGAGCGGCGGGTGCCACCTCGAGCGCGGCGAGGCGAGCGGCGAGGGCCGCGAGGGCGTCCGCCGGGTCATCCGCACAGGCCCAGCCGTCGGCGCCCCGACGCACGATCTGCCCCGGGGCACAGGCGAAGTCGTCGAAGGTCATACCGACCGCGGCCAGGCCGGCCTCCAGGGCGTCCGCGAGGGCCGCGACCTCGTCCGCGGAGTCGTCGGCGCACGCCCAGCCGTCGACGCCCCGCCGCACGATCTGCCCCGGGGCGCACCCGAAGTCGTCGAAGGTCATCCCGACCGCGGCCAGGCCGGCCGCCAGGGCGTCCGCGAGGGCGGCGACCTCATCCGCCGAGTCGTCGGCGCACGCCCAGCCGTCGACGCCCCGCCGTACGATCTGCCCCGGGGCGCACCCGAAGTCGTCGAACGTCATCCCGATGGCCGCGAGCGCCGTGGTGAGGGCCGCGACGTCGTCCGCCAAGTCGTCAGCGCACGCCCAATCGTCGACGCCCCGCCTCACGAACTGCCCTTCGATACAGGCGAAGTCGTCGAAGGTCGTCCCCATCGGGATGTCGCCGACGACACCGGCCGGCAGCTTGCCGCTCTCGTCGAGCACCGGGATCGTCCCGGGCTGCCCGTCGAAGGAGAGGGTCACGCCGTCGAGCATCCCGGCGTTGTAGGCGTGAAACGCATACGGATCGGTCTCGAGGGGCGTCCGCTCGAGCTCCGCGGTGTCTCCGACGCTGATCCCCAGCCAAAGCGTCCCGTGTTGCCAGAACAGCGCCGTCGACAGCGGCACCGCAGCGCCCAGGCGCGCCTGGAAGTAGCCGTCGACGACCGCCACCTCGTCCTGCACCTCGTGCCACACGTCGACCGTCGCCGTGACCGCGTCGTACAGGGCGAAGCGTATCGACTGGACGCCGCTCACCGGGGCGCCACTCGACTCCAGCAGGCCCTCCACCACCATGTGACCGGAGTCCTGAGCCTGCGCGGCGGGCACTCCCGCGACAACAACCGCCGCGAGGACCGCGGCCAGGGGCATTTCGAGTCTCATCACGACCTCATCTCAGGGGCTGGAGCTGGGGAAAGTGGGCCGCGCGATCAGCACCCCGAAGCGGACTCGGAGGGCTGTGGAGGCCGCCGCTGGCGGGGTCCCGACGGTGGGCGTCAGCAAGAGCCAGCCCCCGTCGTCCTGTGGGGCCGGGCGCCGCGCGGCGGCCACCGTGCGCAGCGCGACGAGGCGCGTGATCACCGCGCACCCCGTAGGCGTGCAGACACCACCGACCTCACCGCAGGCGGCGCCAGGGACGCACTGCGCCCCCGAGCACGTGTCTCCGACCGTGCACACGTCACCGTCCTCGCAGCCTTCCCCGTCGGCCGCGTCGCTCGCCGTGCAGCCATCGACCGCGTCACAGCCGGCGTTGACGCACTCCCCCGCGACCGCGCACTCGAGCGGCGTCCCGGCGACGCAACCCGAGGCGCCGTCGCAGGTCTCGGCGCCATTGCACACGTCGCCGTCGTCGCAGACGCGCGGGGTGCCGGCGGTGCATGCGTGGTCGACGCAGCTGCGCCCCACCGTGCACGCGTCGGTGGCACAGTCGGCGTCCGCGTAGCACTCGCACGCCTCCGAGGGGACGCAGTGGCCGGCGCTGTCGCACGCGCCTGCCTCGCTGCACGGGTCGCCCGGGATGCACGCGACGCCCTCGGGCAGCGGGCGATGAAAGACCGCCGTTCCGCTGAGCTCGCACCCGTCCTCGGTGCAGGGGTTGCCGTCGTCGACGGGCAGCGGCGTCCCCGCGCAGCGCTCGGGCAGCCCGTCCCCAGCGGCCACGCAGCGGTCGGTGACCGTGCAGGGGTTGTTGTCGTTGCAGGAGTTGCCGGGGACGAAGAAGCGTCGCTGGCACCCCTTGATCGCGCACACGTAGGTGTAGCAGGGATCGTAGGCCGGGTTGTTGCCGCCGGGGCCGCAGTCTCGCACCTCGTTGGCGTCCACGCAGCTGCCGCGCTCGTCGCAACGATCGATCGAGCAGTAGTCCTGATCGATGTCACATTCCTCGCCCGGGAGCTTGAAGATCGGGTGGTCGCACTCGCCGCTCCCGGAGCTGCACTCCCAGCGCAGCAGGCATGGGTCGGCCTCGAGCTCCGCGGCGGTCGGCGGCGCGCAGGGTTGCTTGCTCGCGGGGTCGGGCACGCACGCGCCGGCGACGCAGGTGGCGTCGGCGAAGCACCCGAGGGCGCAGCCGACCCCGTCGTTCTGGACATCGAAGCAGCCGCTGACTGGGTCGCAGCCCGTCTCGTGGCACGCCTTGAAGCCGCAGTCCAGGGACGTGCCGCCCACGCACACCCCCGATGAGCACGCGTCGTCGACGGTACAGACGTTGCCGTCGTCGCACGGCGTGCCGTCGACGCGATCGCCACATCCCGCGACGACGCCCTCGCCCGGGTCGCCATCGAGAGCGGCGTCCGCCGCGTCCGCGTCCGGCGCGACGTCTCCATCGGCGGACGGGTCGGCGGACGGGTCGGCGCACGCGGCGGTCACGAGCGTCACGAGTAGCCCAGGCAGGATCGCACGGATGCGGGTGGTCACGGCTCTCTCCCCGGCAGAGTTGGTGTGCGACTCCGGCACTCCAGGGCGCAGCAGCAAGGTTCGTGCCGTCGCGCCAGGCGCGGGCGAGGACGGCCCCCGACGCCGCGACGACACACACGCCAGGCCCCGCGCCTCGACCGCCCACCCCCCACCGGTGTCTACGAGGGTGGACGCCGGCGCCGCGCGCACCGTCCAGCCCGTTGGACACCGCCGCCACCCCACACCCCGCCGCCTCCGGGTCGAGCGAACGGGGGTGACAGCGAAGGCGACTTCGTTACGGGCGTCCACGGTCGGCGCCGGCCGCGCGCGTCACGGGGTCTCGCAAGCGCCCGCGCGCCGCCTCTACCCGGACCGCACCGCGACGGCGGCCGGCGCCTCTTCCCGCAGCAGCTGCCGCGCCAGCTCCAGCAGGCGCTGCACCGCCGGGGACGGCCGCGCCTGGCGCAGGGTGATGCCGAAGAGGGGCTCGTAGACGTCGTCGAGGCGACCCACCGCGCGCACGGCGTAGCGGTCCTCGACGGCCGCGGCCACCGCCGTCGCGACCGGGAAGGCCGCGCCCCCGGAGGCGCCGACCGCCTTCAGCAGCGCGCTGTCCTCGAACTCGCCGAGCACCCGGGGCCGCAGCCCGGCGCGCAGGAGCCACTGGTCGAAGGCGCGCCGCATGGTCGTGTTCGGCGTCGGGAGCAGCAGCGGGGCGCCGTCGAGCGACCCCGGAAAACCCGGGCGCAGGCGCTCGGCCAACCCCGCCTCGGCGAAGAACGTCAGCGTCGACGCGCCGAGCGCGTGGTTCTCCGCCGCGCCGCGCGCCGACGGGCCGACGGGCTCGTCGGTCAGCACGACGTCGTAGGCGCGCAGCGTCAGCTCCGCGATGAGGCGCTCGGTCTTGTCCTCGTGACAGCGGACCGCGACCGGCGGGTCGGCGGTGACGAGCGGCCGCACCAGATCCGCCACGAGGAGCTTCGACAGCGCGTCCGAGACCCCGATCCGCAGCTCGACCCGCTCGCCCACACCGAGATCGAAGCTCTCAGTCAGCGCCCGGCCCAGACCGAAGATCTGGTCGGCGTATTGAAACGCCCGCCGACCGGCCGCGGTCAGGACCAACCCGCGCGAGCCGCGCTCGAACAGCGGCGCACCGAGCTGCGCCTCGAGCTCGCGGATCTGCGCGCTGACCGTGGGCTGCGTCAGCGACAAGCGCGCCGCCGCCGCCGTGATGGTCCCCGCGCGCGCCGCCTCCCAGAAGTAGCGGAGGTGATGAAAGTTCAGCCAGCCGTCCATAGAGATAATCTATAGAACACCATCTGATTTAGCTATTTGCCTTGGTCTGTGGACGACCTCACTCTGCAATAGACCCGACGCCGAAGGAGGCCATCATGCACCGACCCCTCGACGCCTCTCGCTTCGATCTACCCGAGCTCCCCGCCCCGCGGCGCTCGCCGGGCGCCGAAGATCCCCACGGGCGCCCGCTCGCCCGCCCGAACCGACCCGACGACCGCCACCCCCGCGGCGACTCGGGTCACGATGACCCCACCCACGGCGGCGCCGAGGAGGTGGCGTGATGCGCCTGCTCGTCCACACGACCCGCAAGTCCGGTGCCAGCCACGGGTTCCGAGCCATCGCGCAGGAGCGGATGCGCCGCGTCCTGCACCCCTTCGAGACCCGCGTTCAGGCGGCCGAGCTCGTCATCGCCGACGCCAACGGCGACAAGGGCGGCGCCGACGACAAGGTCTGCCGCCTGAAGGTCGAGCTGACCGGAGCGCGTGCGCCGCTCGTCGTCGCGAGCCGCGCCGACAACCTGTCCGGCGCGCTGTCCGGAGTGCTGCGCCGGATCCGTCGCGCGCTGAGCGACCGCCGCGTCACGCACTCGCTGTGAGAGCGGGCCGAGCAAAGAGCCGACGCCCCCTGATGTCCTGGCGGCCTGCGGGGAGACGCGCGAACACGCGCGTCTCCCCGGGCCGCTCGCTGCGTTTCTTGGGGTCCTAGGGGGCAACGCTGGTCACTTAGAGGGTGTTTGAGTATTCGGATCGAGCCCGGCGTCGCGTCGTGGTTTCGCAGGAAGTAGCCCTCGCGCCCCCTTCCTGCATTCCTGGCCTCCTTAGCCTACCCGAAATTGCAAACACCCTCTTAGGGCCTGTGCCGGAACAAGTTGATCGGATGGCCAAGGAGGCGTCGTCAGGTGCGTGTTCCCGGAAGCGAAGGCAGACCGGGCGTCTTCCGAGCGTTCGGGGACGCGCAGATGGCGGCGGATCCGCCGGCAAGACGACAAGTTATTTCGGCACGGGCCATTAAGCGCGGCACCGCGCGGTTGAGGGCCCCGGCGTGTCCAAGCGCCCCGTTTTTCACCGCTGAGGACACGGAGAACACGGAGAAGAACCCCTGCGCACCGCTGAGCCTAGCTCGGCCCCGGACCGATGTCCTAGGTCGGGCGGAGCTGCGGCAGTGGACCGCCGTGACGCGCTCGCAGCGCCACCTCGAGATCACCGCGGAGGGCCTCTACGCGGTCGCGACCGAGCAGCCCCGCCCACTCCGCCTCGAGCTCCGCGTAGATATCCTCGACCGCCGCGAGGAACGCCGCGCCCCGCTCCGAGACGACCAGGAGCCGGGCGCGGCCGTCGCTCGGGTGCGGGACGCGGCGCAGGTAGCCGGCGGCGCAGAGCCCCTCGACGGTCTTCGAGGCGGCCTGCTTGGTCACGCCGAGGAGCTCGGCCACGTCCACCATCGTGATCCCGCCCCCGCGGGCCGAGAGCAGGACGAAGCCGTGGCTCGAGCGGGCCTCCGGGTAGCCGCGCGCGGCGAGGCGCTCGTGCAGCCCAGTGACGAAGTCACGCAGGGCCATCGCGAAGAGGCGCGCGAGCGGGACGCCGCCGGTGGCGACGGGCGGCTGGCTCACTGAGCCCAGGGCGGCGTGAACGGCGGGCCGCCGGGGACGACCGCCTGCCCTCCGACGGGGAGGCAGCAGAGCGCCTCGACGTCGCTGGTGGCCGCGATCGCGAAGTCGACGTGGGCCGGCACGACGATGACGTCGCCGGGACCGACGGTGTGGTCGCCCTCGAGCTGGACCTCGGCGCTGCCGGCCAGGATCAAGAGGACCTCCTCGCGCGTGAGCTGATGGACGGGCGAGCGATCCCCCTCCGGGATGACGACCCGCCATAGGCTGGTCTGGTGGGAGCCGTTCGAGGGGTTGGCGAGCGCGGTGAAGCGGTTCCCGCCGGCCGTGTGGGTCGGCGTCGAGGGAGCACGGAGAACGGGCATGGCGACCTCCATATGGTCAATCGGATTGACCAGTGGTCTCACACGGCTCAAACAAGGTCAACCTGATTGACCTGTTTTTCTCGCCTCGGCGCTCGCGGCGAGAGGGATGCGAAGCCCGCCTCTCCCACAGCCTGCCGGGACCCCGCCCTGACGCAGCGAGGGCGGAGCCGCGTCGCACCGGCCGGCCCCCTGCGCCCCGCAGCGACGCCGCCCCCCATCATCTTCCAGTGAGGCGCAGCGGCGAAGTTGCGGTAGGCTCCCGGCCGTCGCCCCGGAGTCTGCATGTCGCGTTCACACCTCGCCCTATCGCTCATCGCCGCCCTCGTCGCCGCCGCCTGCGGAGGTGACCCGGCCGCTGCCCCGGGCGACGACGCGACCCCTGACGTCGCCGACACCGACGCCCTGACGGCCGAGGACGGCGACGAGACCGACACGAGCGTCGCCCCAGCGGAGGAGCCCATCGATCTCGTCGACCCCTTCGTGGGCACCGGCGCCTCGCTCCTGAACTTCGGCGCGCTCTTCCCGGGGCCGAAGCTCCCCTTCGGCATGGTCGCGCTGTCGCCGGACACCGACGGCTTCATCGCGGCCTCCGGCGGCGCGGCCCACGCCGGCGGCTACCTCTACCAGGACACCGAGATCCTCGGCTTCTCCCACATCCACCTCGCCGGCACCGGCGTCGGCGACTACGGAAACCTCCTCGTCCTCCCCGCCGTCGGCGACCCCGCCACCCTCGTCGCCGCCGGCCGCCTCCCCGCCCTCCCCCTCGACCACGCGCGCGAGGCCGCCTCCCCCGGCTACTACCGCCTCGACACCGACGCCGTGACCTCGGAGCTCACCGCCAGCGCCCGCACCGGCGTCCACCGCTACACCTTCGCGCCCACCCACCAGGCCGTCCTCTTCTTCGACGTCACCCACGCCATCGGCACCGGCCGCGCCACCGACAGCCACGTGACCGTCGACCCGACCACCGGCGAGCTGAGCGGCTTCGTCCACAATTACGGCGACTTTTCGCGCCGCTTCGACGGCTTCGACCTCTTCTTCGTCGCCGTCCCGAGCCGCGCGCCGACCGCCACCGGCACCTGGGACACGGGCGGCTACGTCCCCGCCCGCGCCGAGGCGGGCGGCACCACCTCCGGCGCAGCCCTCGTCTACGACGCGACCTCCGATCCGACCGTCGAGCTGCGCGTCGGCATCTCCTTCGTCGATGTCGCCGGCGCCCGCGCCAACCTCGCCGCCGAGACCGCCGCCCTGCCCTTCGACGACGTCCTCGCCCAGGCCGCCGAGGCCTGGCGCACCGGCCTGAGCGTCGTCACCGTCGAGGGCGGCACCGACACCCGCCGGCGCCTCTTCTACACCGCCCTCTACCACGCCCAGCTCATGCCGACCCTGCTCACCGACGTCGACGGGCGCTACCGCGGCATCGACAAGGCCGTCCACACCGCCGAGGGCTTCACCTACTACAGCGACTTCTCGCTGTGGGACACCTACCGCACGTTCCACCCGCTCGCGTCCTTGCTGTGGCCCGACAAGCAGCGCGACTTCCTGCAGTCCCTCGTCCACATGGCCGCCGACGCCGGCGCCATGCCGACCTGGCCGCTGGCCACCGGCGAGACCGGCTCGATGATCGGCACCAGCGCCGACGTCGTCTTCGGCGACGCCGTCGACAAGGGCATCCCCGACGTCGACTGGGCCTCGGCCTACGCCGCCATGCGCGCGATCGCCACCGCGCCCGCCCCCCCCGGCAAGTCCGGGCGCGACGACTTCACCGCCTGGGACGACCACCACTACGTCCCGTCGGACATGGCGGGCGGCTCGGTCTCGAAGACCCTCGAGTACGCCCACGACGACTTCTGCCTCGCGACCCTGGCCGCCGCGCTGGGCGAGGACGACGACCGCGCCCTGTTCGCCGAGCGCGCCGGCTGGTGGGCCAACCTCTGGGACGCGGACGGCGGCTTCCTGGCGCCGCGCCGCGCGGACGGGACGGTCCCCGACTACGGGCCCGAGGACTTCATCGACGCCTACGTCGAGGGCACCGCGTGGCAGTACCTCTTCATGGTCCCCCACGACGCGCCCGGCCTCGCGGCGATCATGGGCGGCCCGGCGGCGTTCACCGAGCGCCTGTCGACGTTCATGGGGCGCGGCCGCAGCGACTTCATCTGGGAGTTCCCGAGCAACTTCTATTACCAGGGTAATGAGCCCGACCTGGTCGCGCCCTGGCTCTTCGGCTTCGGCGGGCGCCCCGAGCTGACCCGCTTCTGGACGACCTGGGTCGCCGACACCATGTACGCCCTCGAATCCTGGGGCCTCGACGGCAACGACGACGGCGGCACGCTGTCGTCCTGGTACGTCTTCGCCGGCCTCGGCTTCTACCCGCTGACCTGCACCGGCGATTACGCGCTGTCCTCGCCGCTCTTCGACCGAGTGGTCGTCCACCGCGCGAGCGGCGACGTCGTCATCACCGTCGGCGCGGACGCGACCGACGAGGTGCGCCTCGACGGCGCCCCGCACCCGAGCCACCTGCTGCCCTACACCGCCATCGCGAACGGCGCCGCCCTCGAGCTGCCGCCGCCGCCCGCCGACGGCGAGTAAGGAGTCCCCTTGGAGATCGACGACTGGGACGGGGTCGAGACCGCCGCCCGCATCGCCGCTGGCGAGGTCAGCCCCGGCGAGGTCGTGCGCGCCGCCATCGCCCGGGCCGAGGCGTGGGAGCCTCACCTCCACGCCATCGCGACCCCGACCTTCGAGGCGGCGCTGCGCGACGCCGACGAGGCCGCAGCCGGCCCCTTCCGCGGGGTGCCGAGCTTCGTCAAGGACCTCGACGACGTCGCCGGCGTGCCGACCGGCATGGGCTCGCGCGCCTACCGCGGCTACGTGCCCCGGAGCACCGCCCCGTCGGTCGCGCAGTTCCTCGGCGCCGGCTTCGTCAGCCTCGGCAAGTCCACGACGCCGGAGTTCGGCCTGACCTGCACCACCGAGCCCGAGCGCGGCCCCGCCACGCGCAACCCCCGCCACCTCGGCCACTCTGCGGGCGGCTCCTCGGGTGGGGCCGCCGCCCTGGTCGCCGCCGGCGTGGTCCCCATCGCCTACGCCAGCGACGGCGGCGGCTCGATCCGCATCCCCGCCGCCTGCTGCGGGCTGGTCGGCCTCAAGCCCTCGCGGCGCCGCCTGGTGGAGATGGCTCGCGTCTCGAAGATGCCGGTCAAGATCGCCACCTACGGCGTCGTCACCCGCACGGTCCGCGACACCGCCGCCTTCTACGCCGCCATGGACGCGACGTCGCCGGCGTCGTACCTGCCCCCGATCGGCCACGTCGCGGGTCCCGGCGCCCGCCGCCTGCGCGTCGGCCTCTACAGCGACGCGCCCCTCGGGAGCCCCGTCGACCCCGCCGTCCGCGACGCGGTCGCCCGCGCCGGCCGCCTGCTCGCGGGCGAGGGGCACCACGTCGACCTGGTCACGCCGTTCCCCGAGCGCCTCATGCGCCAGCTGGAGCGCGACTTCTTCAACTACTGGGCCCTGCTCAGCGCCGGCGCCAGCCACCAAGCCCGCGCGTCCCTCCGCGGCCGCTTCAGCCCCGACCAGCTCGAGCCCTGGACCCGGGGCCTCGCCGCGCACTTCCGCCGCCACCTCCTCGCCTTGCCCCTCGCGGTGTGGCGCCTGCGCCGCTTCGAGCGAGCCTACGCCGCCCTCTTCGATCGGATCGACGTCCTCGTCTGCCCGACCACCGCCGCCCCCGCGCCGCCGATCGGCTACCTCTCCCCGGCCCTGCCGTTCACGACGACCTCCGAGCGCGTCCGGGCCTTCGCCCCCTTCACGCCGGTCCAGAACGTCTCGGGCGCGCCCGCCATCTCGCTGCCCCTCGGCGCCACCGACGACGGCCTCCCGATCGGCGTGCAGCTCTCCGCGCGCGTCGGCGCCGAGCGCACGCTGCTCGAGCTCGCCTACGCCCTCGAGGCCGCCGCCCCGTGGCCCGGAGCCGCCCCGCTTCCCGGCGTCAGCGCCGGCGCTGGAGGCCGCTCGTGACCGCCCCGCGTCGCTTGGTGCTACCGCTTCGGCGCGAAGCCGCCTATACCGTCGGGTCATGAAGGTACCGCGCGCGCTCGAACCGCTCATCCGTGATGGCCTCATCGACGAGGTCGTCAGGCCGCTGATGGCCGGCAAGGAAGCCTCCGTCTACATCGTCGTCTCCCAGGGTGACGTCTGCTGCGCCAAGGCTTACAAGGACGCGGAGCACCGCAGCTTTCGCAACCGCGCGAACTACCAGGAGGGGCGCAGCGTCCGCAGCTCGCGCCAGGCGCGCGCGATGCGCAGGGGCTCGCGCTTTGGCAAGCAGGAGCTCGAGGAGGGCTGGCAGAACGCCGAAGTGGACGCGCTCTTCCGCCTCGCCGAGGCCGGCGTGCGGGTGCCGCGCCCGCTGAACTTCAGCTCGGGCGTGCTGCTCATGGAGCTGGTGGTCGACGCCGACGGCGAGGTCGCCCCGCGGCTCAACGACATCTCCCTCGACGAGGAGACGGCGCGGAGCTACCACCTGACGCTCCTGCGCGACGTCGTGAAGATGCTCTGCGTCGGCCTCGTACACGGCGATCTCAGCGAGTACAACGTGCTCGTCGACGCCAACGGCCCGGTGATCATCGATCTGCCCCAGGCGGTCGACGCGGCAGCCAACAACAACGCCTCGCGGATGCTGCAGCGCGACGTGCGCAACCTGAGCGCCTACTTCGGCCGCTTCGCGCCGGAGCTCGGCACGATGGACTTCGGGCGCGAGATCTGGGAGCTCTACGAGCGCGGCAAGCTCACCCCGGACAGCGAGCTGACCGGGCGCTTCCGGGCCCCGCAGCGGCTCGCCAACGTCGGCAACGTGCTGCGCGACATCGACGACGCGCGCCGCGACGCGGCCCGCCGCCGCCCGGACGCGAAGCCCGAGCGCACCAAGAAGGGCGACGAGGTCTGGCGCGGCCGGGTGCCCGACGGCGACGGCGACGCCGCCGACGTGAAGCTCGTGGTGAGCCCGAGCGGGGGCCGCAAGATCGTCGAGATCTCGCCCTCGCGCGCCAAACCTCAGCCCCCACCGCGGGCCCCGGGTCGGACCTCGGGTCGGACCTCGGGCCGGACCTCGGGCCGGGCCGCGGCGCGCCCCCCGGCTGCGACCCCTGAGCCGGCGCCGACCGCCGGGCGCCGACGCCG